>JAITJR010000019.1 GCA_031278855.1 Mycoplasmataceae bacterium
ATTCTACAGGTGCTGTTCAAAAAAACATTACGAACAATTTAATAACCAGTTTAAATATTATTAAATCTTTTGAAAATGATATACAAATTAACAACATTTACATTAAATTTGCACTTCTATGTAAAAAAATAATAGATATTAAAATAAAAATAATTAATTTATTAATTAAGAGTTAATTCTTAAATAAATTTAACAAGTAGTGTGTTATTTCAAAATAAAATCAATGAACAATTATGGACGACTCTCTCAATACAAACTTTTAAATGAAATAGAATAAAAATCAAATTCTAATTTAATATATTGCTATGAACTAAATAATTTCTGGTACTAATTATCATTTCAATTAAAGGGAAATGAAACTAACTTATCTCCGATAGTCATGAATTACAATCATTTATAATCATGTTCACTTCGTTGTCGGTATGCGATCGATGAAGAATTTTGTAATGTTTAAGAAAATATTCATCAAAAAGGAAAAATATTTTTTAAGATCATTAGTTATTTTGCTTGAACTCTAAGGCCTTTTTAATACTTTCTTTAACTTTTGGAACAAGATCGTCAAACTCATCGAATAATTTATTTAGTTCATTTGATAGTGTTTTAATTTCTTCTTTAACTTGAGCTTCATCAATTTTTTCTTCAATTATTTCAACATAACGCCCAGGGACAAAAGAATAATCATTTTCTACTAAATTCTCTTTATTGATCGTTTTTGCTAAACCTGGCTCATTAATATCTTCACCGTTTTTGTGTTTGATATAAACATCAACTATTTTCTTAATATCTTCATCAGTCAGCTCTCTTAGCTTTTTAGAAATCATGTTGCCTTTGATATTTGAAGCGGAAATCATTAGAATGTTGTTATTTTTCTTATTTTTATTGAATATTCAAATACAAGCAGGAATACCTGTAGTATAAAAAAGCTTATCAGGTAATTCTATAATAGCATCCACAACATTACCTTCTATAAATTTTTGACGTATGCCTTTTTCGTCTTTACCAGAAGAAGATAAAGAACCGTTCGCCAAAATACAAGCTCCCAGCCCACGAGATGACAATTTAGAAATAATATGTTCCAGCCAAGCATAATTTGCATTCCCTTTAGGCGGAATTCCAAATTTCTTAAATCTAGGATCATCTAATAATTGTTCTCTTCCTCAACTCTTTAAATTAAAAGGTGGATTTGCCATAATGAAATCAAATTTTTTATCTCTATGCTGATCATTAATAAAAGTATCGGCAGACATATTGCCTAATACATCGTTGCCATCTAAATCTGAAATAGGGAAATTGTTTAATATTAAATTTAATTTAGCTAATTTCCAAGTAACATTATTGTATTCTTGACCATATACCATAATATCTAGAATATTACCGTTATGAGATTCAATGTACCTTTTTGATTGGACTAACATACCACCAGTTCCGCAGGCAGGATCATAAATTGTACCAGACATAGGTTTAAGTATATTTACTATTAATTGTACAATTGATGTAGGTGTATAAAATTCTCCACCTTTTTGTCCTCTATCTTTAAAGAATTTACCTAAAAAATATTCATAAATTCTACCAATAATGTCTTCGTGTTCGTCTTTAGAGAAATCCTTATCAGAAAATATTCTGATCACTTCTCCTAATTTAATTTGATCAATTCCTTCTCGATTGTAGTTTTTATCAAATACACCTTTTAATATGTCGTTCTTTTGCTCCAATTTAATAAAGGCATTATCTATTTTTTCACCGATCTGATTGGTTGTAGCAAACTGCATTAAATATTTCCATTGAGATTCCTTAGGCACGATAAAAGCCTTATATTCATAATAGAAAGTGTTTTTATCTATTTCATCAACTTTTAAACCATCCCTCCCAAGGTTTGAAATGCCCACATCATAACGATCGGAAATATACTTTAAAGAAAGAATACCAAGGATAACATACATGTATTCTTCGGAAGACATATTACCTCTTAAAGCATTTGCTGCTTCTCATAGTTTGCTTTCAATATCTTGAATTTTTATAACCATAATTAATTTTAATTTCTTTCACCTCTAGTAAAGTAACTAGGATTGATTTTTATTTCCCTTCTAATTGAATCTACTAATAGCCCAGACTCACCTGCTATTCCTTTAATTTTGTCTGGTGGATAATTGTATTTGTTTTTTAACAACTTTGTTAATGCTATTACTACTTTTGCTTGAACCGCGGGATTAGTATAGAATTGATAAGTAATGTTTTCTTTAACAGCACTATTTAAATCAACCGCTATTTGTCTTAAAACTTCAGAGTTGTTGTTGTGTTTCAAATAATCGTCGTTTGAAACTATGTCAAAAAATGCTCGGAGTTGTTTGTCGGTAATATTAATTCCAAAATTTCTTCCCTCTTTCAATTCTTTTCCTATGTCTACTAACATTTTAAAAGTATCATCAATATTCGCCAATCTTTCTGATTCTTTTAAAATATGTAATAACTTATCAGATATTTTCTTAGCAAAAATAGGTCTGACTCTTCTTATTTCGTTAATTTGTGTTTCTATTGAATTTTTAAGCAATTCTAAGGCAATATGCGGATGATTTTTTATTAATTCGTTAGCTTCATCACCAATAATATCAGCCACAGTATTAATATCTTTTGGTATTTTTCCTTTTTTAATTGTTATTTTAGACGAATCAGCATTAATCACTTGTGAAATAACTTCATTTATTTTTTCAATAGTAAGTGATAAGTTATCATCTCCTAAGATACTTGAGCGAGATAATAAATTATTAATAGCTTCCACACAACTAGCTATGATGCACGCCTTTTCGGGTATGATAGAATATGAAATTTTTCGGAAACGTTTAATTTTTCTAGCTAATAAAATAAATTTAGTTTTTTCATCTGATGATAATTTAAGTAAATGTTCAAAAGAAAACATGATAAATTGATATTTTTCATGTGGAGATAATTGATCAAAGGTTAAAATTCCATTAACATAATTGTCATTTACCACTTGAAAAGATTCCATTAATCGATTTTTACCAATTTCTACATCTTCAATTGTAATTTGCTTCTTAATATCTGCTCCTGAAGCATATTGAATAAGAGCATCAGCAATATGCTTTCAAATATTGCTGAAATCAACAATTAAACCACTTTCCTTTTTATTACCTAAATCGTTTTCATACGTTCGATTTACTCTCGCGATAGCCTGCATCAAATTGTGTCATTTGATAATTTTATCTATATACATAACATCTAAATCTGGTACATCAAAACCAGTTAGTCACATATCTACTACAATTGCAATTTTATATTTAGAAGTGGAACTTCTAAATTCAGTGGCAATGGCATCTTTGTTATTGTCAGGTATTATGGCTTCGGACAATTCTTTTGAATCTTTATTAGTTCGAGTCACTACTAAAATAACTTTATCTTTAAGATTTGGTTCTAATTGAAGAAAAGCTTGATAGTATAGCAATGCTGCTTTTCTACTAGAAGCCACCAGCATAGCTTTCCCGTGTAATACATTTTTTTGTTTTGCATAATGTTCTAAAATTTGCTCAGCTTTGGCTTTTATTATTTTAGGATTTTCAAAAATGACTGAATGATTAACCGATTTTAGTAATGTATCAATTTTTTGTTCTGAAGAAATATCATTAGGATTAAGAGATTGTGCATAATTTCTTTGAATTTTATCAATTTCTTCTAGTGATTTTCGATCAATATCTAACTTTAAATGAGTAGTTTCATAGTAAATAGGAACAGTCGTTCCATCTCTTACCGAATCATTCATTGAATAGATATCGTTGTAATCTCCAAAAATTTCTGTGGACTCATAATCCGCACGCATTAATGGTGTTCCTGTGAAACCAGTAATTTTTGCATTGGGGAAAGCCTTTCGCATAAAAGAAGCATATCCAAATTTAACTATCATTTCTTCAGTTTCATGAGAAATTTTTCTTTCTCCTTCAATATTATTTTGTGATCTATGAGCTTCATCAACAAGTATATAAATATCGTTTCGATCAGATAAAAAACCTGTATGTTCAGCAAATTTTTGTACAGTTGTAAAAATTAAGCCAAATTGTTGTTTATTCTTTAATTTCTCAATTAATTTACTTCTTGATTCAATTATTTCAGCTTTTGTTCTCAAGAAATTTTTGGCATTTAAAAATCTTTGGCTTAACTGCTGATCTAATGATATCCTATCAGTTACTACTAATATAGTTGACATTGGACTCATTTGACGAATCTTGTTGACTAAATATATCATGGTTATTGATTTACCAGAACCTTGTGTATGCCAAACAATGCCACCCCTATTATCCTTAGCATTTTGTAACTTATCTACAGTAGAAACAACGGCTCTATATTGATGAGGCAACGCTAAATATTTTACTGGCGGCGTTTCTTCAGAGTAAAAAGTAAAGTCAAAAATCAAATCGATTATTTTTTGGGTGTCAAATAGTCATTTGATTGGGTTTGAACTATTTTTATCTTTCTCATCAAACGTTCATTGATTTCATCCTACAAAACGATTAAATTTTGAAGTAATGTTGCCGTACTTCGTTTGTAAATAATTAGACAGGAAAATAATTACATTAAAAGCGTAAAGTTTCGGTGAAAATCTCTGCAAACTATTGTCTTGATCAAAAGCATCTTTTAACGATTCTTTAGATCAAGAACTTTTTAGTTCCATTACTACAAATGGCAATCCATTAATGTATAAAAGAATATCTGGAATTCTGGTTCTAGGAAAATTTTGATTAGTAATTTCAAATTGTCTAATTAATTGATACTCGTTTTCTTTTTCATTTCTTGACAATAAATTTATGTTTAATCATTTCTTGGATAAATCATCGTAAACCTGTATTCCATTGCAAATTAAATTTCACGCTTGCTTATTCATCAAAATAAGAGAATCGTTTATTTTTTCAATTTTAATTAATGCTTTGTTTGCAATTTCATCTGTACATTGATTGATTTCTTTTATTTTTGAAGCCAATAATTTTCAATTGAATACTTCTGAAAAATTCTGTGTCCTAAAATCTTTTATGCTTTTTCAACCAATAGCTTTTAATTCACGCTCTATTGAGTCTTCAAATTCTATTTCCTTAGTAAAGTCCATAATTAAATGATAATCATTATAAAATTAATATACCGATTTAGTATCGTTGAATATAGTCTTACATATGTGTATGCACATGCAATAAGTAGCTACATTTAATTTCATGTATGAATAATTGATCCATCTAACAGGCTTATTTGAAGACCAGTATTATCTAAATGATAATCCCCAGTAGGGGTATGAAGTGTTGTTCGCCAATAATGATAAGCATCGCCATGAGTGTCGTAAGTGCGACTGTAACTACTATAGTAACAAGTAATGGTTGAAACTATGTAATCTGAATTTAAATTAATTGTATTAGTTTCTCAACCTGATCAATCGTTGTCGTAATCGCCATTAAGAGCACTCGTTACACATTTATATTTCAACAAATTATTACTAGGAATAGAATTATGAGCAATAATGGAAGTGGTTGTAATTAGTGCAACTGCTACACCAATACCACCTCCACTATAAATCATAAATATTTTATTCATATTACTTTGCTCAACAAGTTCGCTCAAAACTAAATAGAATCCGACCGAATGTCAACGTTATCAATTTGGGTAATGTTAATCATTTGGATTTATTTGATGTACACATTTTCTTGTGTAGTTAAATTAATTTAACTCCGAAGAAAGGAGGTGATCCACCCCCACGTTCTCGTAG
>JAITJR010000036.1 GCA_031278855.1 Mycoplasmataceae bacterium
TGGAAGTGCAGTAACTTCAATTGGGAAAGAAGCGTTTTATGAATGTACTGGGTTGACAGGGACATTAAATATTCCAGATTCAGTTACCACAATTGGACAAGATTCATTTAAATATTGTAATTTTAACAATGTAAATGTTTCATCAAGTAATAATCATTATGGCTTAGCAACAAATGTAGGGGATGCACATATTTTAGTAGCAAAAAATGGCGATCAATGTCTCAAAAATTACGGTAGTAACGACATAATCGGTAAAATAGCTTTTGGTACATTGACTATTCCAGATTCAGAAGATGTGACATTAATTGGGGAAGGAGCATTTGGTGGATGTAGCGGATTGACAGGGACATTGACTATTCCAAGTAGAGTGACATCAATTGGGGAAGGCGCTTTCCGAGAATGTAGTTTTAATGAAGTTGTAAACAATAGTAGTATCTTTAGCTTAATAAATTCCGCAGGTATAACAGCAGATAAACTTTCTCAAACAAACCCTGGATTTATGTTGACTACTTTGGATATTCCTCAAGATGGTGATGTTGACATGAACATTAAAAATATAGTATTTGCATGCGGTGATGACATTACAATCCCATCAAATATTAACGGACATAAGGTAATTTCAATCGGTGATCCAAATAGCAAGGATTTCGACGATGGCTACATAGCATTTGCAGGAAGTAATATGGAAAAATTAGACTCTAATTTAGTAAATGAAATCTATGGTCGTTCTTTTTATAATTGTCGATATTTGACAAAGGCTGATTTCCCAAATGTTAAAAAAATCTACGATTCTGCCTTTGAAAATACAAAAAATTTACGCAAAATTTCGTTACCAAAAATTGAAGCAATTTCAGCTGAAGCTTTTGAATTTGACAATTCCATAAATTGGGTTGAAATAGATGCTTCAAGAAATCCAGAAGCAGAGGGAATGAATATAGAACAAATTTTTGGTGAACACAATAGTAGTGCTAACGGAAAATTACATAATACTAGCAGTGATGGCACCTATAAGGAACAATGGTTAAATAAATTATGTGGTGGTGGCGATCACCATGGTTGAAAGTGAGACAACTAATTAAGTAAATATGTCGTTATTTCATCTACTTATTAATTGGCACGATACACTAATTAATGAAAACAATGCATTACTACCTAATAATTAAAGTTAATGTCGTAAACACGTTAATTCTTATTCTTAACTGATCTTACCGTGATACAAATCAAGGTAAACTAATGAAATGGTATGCGCCATTTCAGCATTAGTAGCGATATTTTTAAAGTGTTCCAAACGTTTGTTAGCAGAAGAAATAGCTTTGTTAACTGTTTTACGGTATTGCTTTGACGAAGTGATACGATCATCAACTATGTGGGGATGTTCTAAAGCTAACTGATCTAAAATTTTGGATAGAAATTGTTGGTGCTCATTATGATTTTTAAAATCTTGCTCTGAATTAATCCCTAGTGCTTTTAGATATTGTTTTTCCTTCTTTTGTTTTAAATAAGCTCGATATCATTCGGCCTCAGTCATGTGTTGAGTTCTAGCATTATGAACATTTTTTAATTTCACAATCAAAATATAACAAGCTAAAACCATGCTTAAACTTTCAGCTACAGCAATACCAATTACTTCAGTAATGGGAGTTGCTTCAAAAATAAGCAGTATTGAATAAATGATTCAGGCAATACTGCACACAGGATACAGAATATACATTCATTTAGAAATACCAACTGTATTTCTTGTTTTTAAAACTTGCCAAACACCTGGAATTAATAAAACAAAAGTAAGCAACACTGCTACTCACATAAAAAGTTGAATTAGTATTGTTGTTAACATATTTGTATCTCCATGAATTTGTAAGTACTAACAATTATAAATTAAACGTTGCAATCATAAATTTACGAACTACTATAACGAACTTCTTTAGACGGCTTTATACCTAAAGTAAACAATTGAAAATCAATATTTTTCGGCTTTCATAAATTTATAATATTTTTATGAACATTAAAGCCCCATTTTTTAAAATTGAAAGCTTTGGAGCGGTAGATGGCCCAGGAATACGTCTCGTAGTATTCTTACAGGGATGCCCATTAAGATGTATTTATTGTCATAATCCTGAATCTTGAAACGAAACAAGTCAATTCGAAATTTCCCCTAAAGAAATTATTGATAAATTTAAGAAAAATCAAAAATTTTATCGCAATGGAGGAATAACATTAAGCGGTGGCGAGCCCTTAATACACCAACAATTCTGTTTCGAATTAGCAAAGTTATGTTTTGTAGAAAGAATTAGTTTAGCATTTGATACCTCAGGAATAACTTTTAATAGTAAGAACTTAAATTTTTATAAACAAGTTATTAAATACCGACCACTATGATTAATAGACATAAAGCATATTAATCCTGAAAAACATAAAATAATTACTGGCACTAAAAAACAAAATGAATTATTGCTTATCAAATTTCTAGAAAAGAATAAACAACCATATTGAATTCGTCAAGTATTAATCCCACAGTATACCGACGCTCATCGTGATTTAAAAACACTAAATAAATTTCTTAAAGATTTAAAATATTTACAAAATTTTCAGCTTTTACCATATCACCGTTTAGCACTTACCAAATATAAAGTATTAAGACTTCAAAATAAAATCGCTAATATTCCTGAACCTACGAAACGAATGATTCATGATGCTAAGCAAATAATAATTAACGGAAAATAAAAAGCCATTACACACACCAGTTGTATCTTAGTGCTGCTCCATTTCTGGCCTGACACGGTTCGAAACCGATGTTGTAACGGCTCTCATATTATAAAGTTTATCCGTTAAGCACGTTGGAAAAACTTCATAAAGCATATAGCTACTCACGAGATAATAATCACTTGATCAAGTTTATCAAACTAATAAATGTAAGCAGTTGATTGTTATTGTTATGCAAAAAAAGTAATGGCAAAATATTAATTCATAAAAAAATCTCAAAATTCTTTCAAAATTATTATTTATTTTTTTATTCGTTTCTTAAACTCCCGTATAATCTTGCAATCAAATATTTTAAGAAAGGTAACGACAATTCATGGACCCTCTCACGAATAGTTCACAACAAGATGGATATGACTCGTTACTTTCCTTAATTTATGTCATATAGATCTTGTTGTTAATTATCCATGGTAGACAAAAAAAGATCTAACAATGGCTAGAAAACAACAAAAAAAACGTTTGCCACAAATATCAAGCGAGTTAAACCAAAAATTATTAAAAAATGCTAATATGTCTAACGAAGAAATATTGAATGTATTTCATAGTTCTATTAATGGCATAAATCAAGAGCAATATGAAAAATTAAAAGAGGAATATGGTTCTAATGCTGTTGGCGGACGTAAACAACATCAATGGTATCATTCTTTATTCGAAGCATTATTTAACCCATTTTCAATCATTTTAATCATTATCGCTATCTTAGATGCCGCTGTACCAGGAATGCAAGATTGAGCATCTTTTGCTATTATTTTAGGCATATTATTCATCACATCATTTGTTAGAATGTTTCAAGAAATTCGTTCTAATAAAGCTAATGAAAAATTACACGATATGATCGAGACTACGGCAGCAGTAGAGCGTGAAGGCATTCGTCGTGAAATCCCTATTGATGAAATTGTCCCAGGGGATATCATTCATTTAGCAGCTGGAGACATGGTACCAGCAGATTTAATGGTGCTAAATGCCAAGGATTTATTTATTACTCAATCTACTTTAACTGGTGAATCTGAACCAGTTGAAAAAACAGTTGGCTTCAATAAGACAAGCGAGTGTAAGAACGCTCTTGAAGCAAATAATTTATGTTTTATGGGAACATCTGTATCATCGGGTTCAGCTAAAGGGTTAGTGCTCAACACAGGTAATAACACATTTTTTGGTAGAATTGTTCGTTCGCTTTCCAAAAAAAGACAAAAAACTAACTTTGATAAGGGCATTAGATCAGTTAGTTTACTACTTTTAATTACTACCATTATTATGGTTATTGTCGTATTCATTCTCCAAGGTAGTTTGTCAAATCAACCCAATCGTTGACTTACAAGTTTAACATTTTCATTAGCACTAGCCATCGGATTAACGCCTGAACTCTTGCCCATGGTAGTAACAGTTAACCTAGCCAAAGAAGCTTTCCGTTTATCTAAACAAAAAACGATTGTCAAGAACATTAATTCTATTCAAAGTTTCGGAGCGATGGATGTATTATGTACTGACAAAACCGGTACATTAACTGAGGATAAAATTATTTTGGAACGCCATATCAATGTGGAAGGTAAAGAAGACAACCGAGTGTTGATTTACGGTTTTTTAAACAGCCATTTCCAAACTAGTTTAAAAAACTTATTAGATTTAGCGATCATTGACAAAACTAAAGAAGCTGGTTTTGACCATATCGCAAATGAATTTACAAAAATTGATGAAATTCCGTTTGACTTTCAAAGACGCCGAATGTCAGTTATTTTAAAAGATCCGAATGACAATGCCCAATTGATCACTAAAGGTGCATTGGAAGAAATACTTAATATTTGTAACTATGCGGAATACCAAGGTAAATCGATTAAACTTGATGCTAAAATGCGTGTGCAAATTCGTGACCGTGTACGTGAATTAAACGAACAAGGCATGCGAGTTATTGCAATCGCTACCAACCAAAAACCATTACCAAAAGATCGTTCTTTCCATGTTAGTGATGAAAGTGGTATGAAATTAATTGGGTACGTTGCTTTATTAGATCCACCAAAATTGTCTGCTCGTAAAGCCATATTAGATTTACAAAAGCGTGGTGTATATGTGAAAGTACTCACTGGTGATAATGATGCTGTCGCTAAATATGTATGTAATCAAGTGGGCTTGAAAGGTCGCAAAATATTACTAGGTGGCGACATTGAATCCATGACACAAGAACAATTACAAAAAAAAGTTATGTCAGTAACTATCTTCGCTAGATTATCTCCTGAACAAAAAGTGCGAGTAGTGGAGGCAATTAAAGCTAATAGACATGTTGTTGGTTTTATGGGGGACGGCATCAACGATGCGGCGGCGATGCGTACAGCTGATTTAGGTATCTCAGTTGATACAGCAGTCGATGTTGCCAAAGAAAGTGCTGATATCGTTTTATTAGAAAAAGATTTAACTATTTTAGGAAACGGTTGTGTGGAAGGACGTAAAACCTATGCTAATATCATCAAGTATATTAAGATGACTGTTTCTAGTAATTTTGGCAACATGCTAAGTATGTTGGTAGCTAGTATATGACTATCGGCATATGGCATATTACCAATGATGCCAGAACAAATTTTGATTCTTAACTTAATTTATGATTTTGCACAATTAGCTATGCCGTGAGATAACGTTGATAAAGATTTTGTGAGTCAACCCCGAAGTTGAAATGCCCGCTCGATTCTAAAGTTCATGTTATTTATCGGACCAATTAGCTCCATTTTTGATGTCGCTACTTTTTTAATCATGTTCTATGTAATGAAGTGAAATAACACCGACACTCAAAATTTATTCCAAACTGGTTGATTTTTAGAAAGTTTATTGACACAGACTGCGGTAATTGTTATCCTACGTAGCGATAAATTCCCTTTCCACAACACCACTCCTTCTTTGCCAGTTGTATCGTCATTAGTCACTGTTTTATTAATAGGTTTGATTTTAGTATTAACCCCAGGGTTACACCCATTCTTTAGTCCATTGTCAGAACATAACCATGCTATCGTAATTGGATATATTGCCGCAATTGTTGTAGGATACATTGTCATGGCACAACTAGCCAAAGTGATCTACATCAAATCTTTCCGCACATGATTGTAACAATATGGGACGCATACGTAAAATTAAAAACGCTCATACATTAATCAGGCAATATTCTCATTTTATTCATCAACCACAAGTACATTATTTTACCAATCATCATCCTTTAGAGATTGAAATCGGCTCTGGAAAAGGTATATTTTTAATAACTAAAGCCTTAAATAATCCTGCGATAAATTACATTGGCATTGAACGTGATCCTACCATTGTGCTAAAAGCACTAAAAAAGATTAATTCTTTAAATACTCCGCTCAATAACTTATTATTAATAAATGATAATGCTACTAATTTAAACAAATGATTCGTTCAAGATAGCATTCAAATTATTTATTTAAATTTTTCCGATCCATGACCAAAAACTAGACATGAAAAGCATCGATTAACTAATCAAGTATTTTTAAATCTTTATTACAATTTATTAAGAAATCATGGATTAATTGAATTTAAAACTGATAACCTAAGTTTTTATGAATATTCGTTGCTCAGTTTTGATAGTTTTGGTAAATTTACCAAAGAATTTTCCACGATAAATCTCTACCAAAATCTATGTGACTTAAAAGACAATGTGCAAACTGAATACGAACAAAAATTTATTAATCAAAATGTCACTATTAAAAAAATCATATGAAAGAAAAATTAGTATTTTGTTTTATTTTCAATGGCATATTTTAGCGTGGTGTTATCAGCATAATCTAGGGCGGAATTAATAGGTAGTCCTAAAGCTAAACGATATACATTAGCTTTAGTTAACTCATTAATAATTTTTTTTATAAAAATCGCTGTAGCTTCCCCGTTAATAGTTCAATTAGTAGCCAAAATAATTTCATCAAATGAACGAGATTGTAATAAACCCATAAATTTTTTGATAATACTAGGACTTAAATTGGTCTTAGTTTTTACATCAATTTCACCTTGTAAAACATAATACAAACCAAAATATGAGTTAGTGCTCTCGATTTTCTGCAAATCTTCAATTGAAGCAACTACACATAATTTATTTTGTTGTCGTGATTCATTGACACATATGTCACATAATTCACTTTCAGAAAAATTATTGCATTGTTGACAAAAATGAATTTTATGATGACAATCATTAATTCGAAATAGTAATTCATCAATATATTTATCATCTTTTAAGATTAAATAATATGCAATTCGCTCAGCTTGTTTTCTGCCTACACCAGGTAAGGATCGAAGTGCATCAATGAGATATTCAAAAGAGACAGGTGCCATTAAAACATTCCTGGAGTTTTAGGAACAGCTGCTTGTTGAATGGCGTTTTTATCTTCCTGAATTGACTCATAACCTTGATTAATAGCTTCAGCAATCATTTCTTCCATTGTAATTTTATCTTCTGGATCGATTAAAGCGGGATTAACAGATAATTTAGTAATTTTACCAGCTCCAGTTATATTAACTACTACCGAACCATTTTTATAGTCAAACTCGAATTCTTTCAACTCGAATTCTGCCATTTTTTTCTGGATTTCGCGTTGCATTTTTTGGGCTTGTTGCATCATTTGATTAATGTTCATAATTGAATTATTCCTGAAAAACTTGAAAATTTAGTAAAAACAATTGATTGTATCACTTGTGAGATTGTATTCTTAATTTTTTTGTAAATCATCAACTAATCCACTTTAATATGAGTATGGTATGTAATAAATTTTGAGAGCGACCTAAATGGCGTAAATTTAACAATTGTATTCTAGTGGCATTATTGCCAACCGTAGCTTTATTTGCACTGCAACATTGATTGTGATTTATTGGTTGTTTCATTGTAAAGCAGTATCCTAGTTCCTTTTTAACTGAACCTAAAATTTCGTGAGACATATTTCATATAACCGATGCCAATTCATGATTTCTCGTTTTTTATGGTTTGAGTTATGTTTGATGATTAATCATACCGATTATTATTTTCAATATTTATGGAAAACAATTATTTTATCGTTTTGTTTGAACACTACTTTTCATGTATTTATTAGGACTCGTTATTTTCTTAGCTTTCCCTACTTCATCTCAATTTTTATACAATGACCCTAAGGTTAGTGTTACTGGGACAAATATTTTTTCTAAATTTATTATAAAAATCCGTAGTAGTAACTCAGGAGTCTGTGCCTTACCATCTTTCCATGTTATCGCCACTTATTCAATTTGACAGATACAACGTTCGTCTTTGTCTCATAAATATCAAATTAAAATAAAAGCAAAGCAAAATCTTCTTTTCTTTGTTATTGGTTCCATCTTCACTTTGATGGTTTCGTTATCAATTTTTATGATTCATCAACATTATTTTTTAGATTTTCCAGCTGCTGTAATTGTTTGTGAATTGGTTTATTTTGTCATAGTTAAATTTACGAAAAAACCTAATCCAATGGAACGAATGTTTACTAATTTGAATGTAGGGCTACTATTAGAATCAAGTCAAAATGTAACTAAACATTGTAAAAAAATCAATTGAAGTTTAATTTGGTTTACGAAACTTATTAATTCAAAACATCCTAATCTTTGGTATTTTTTACAAATCATTTTATTTATGTTAATCTGCGGAGGGTTAGTCTATAGTTTTTCGATAGGTATTTAGTTTTTTTAGAAATGTTTATAATAATCTGATGTTACTTGATATTTCACTTGTTCTACTCATCGTTATATTACTATTACTAATTATTTTAGTTGTGGTACAAATTTCGTTGGCCATTTACGGAACTGAAATTAAAAATTTTTTTTCACGATTCCGATTAACTAAAAAAAGACAAAGTCATGATATTAAATTTTTATTAGATTTTTTTAATAACCTTGCTAGTGTGCTTGTCAAGTTATCTTCAGACCGAGTAGGAGCTTTAATCGTAGTGGAAAACAACGATAGTTTGACACCATATATCAACATTGGTAATAAAGTAGACGCCAATTTCTTTCCTGAGTTTGTCACTAGTATCTTCTACAATCATAAATCCGCTCTCCATGACGGCGCATTAATTATCCGTAACTGAAGAATTGTTTCGTTGTCTAGTTATTTACCAATGACAAAGAAAATTGTCAATGTTGAATATGGAGCACGTCATCGTGCTGCTTTCGGTATTTGTGAAAAATATGATTGTTTTGCTTTTGTTGTTAGCGAAACAAATGGCAACATCACTGCGGTTCACTTAGATGAATTTAAACGACTTAGTCAATCGCCTGAAAAATTGGTCATTGAAATAGTTAAATTATTTGCAGCTAGTGGCATATTTAAAGAGCGTAAATCATTACGTAAAACTAATATTGTGACCCAAGTGGAAGAATTTAATAAACAAAATCAGATCAAACAAAAATAGTTCTTTATTTGATCTGCTATCGCATATTTATTGTTGTAACTATTCATCACATGCACGATCATATTTAGTTAAACTAAATAAAAATCAAATATCGATTGTGTTATGAGAATTTCAAGATGACGAATTATTCATCGGTTCAGTAAATTCTAAAAACGATTAATGTAATGTGAATATGAAAATATTATGCTCTCGGTGAATAACAAGCATTAACATTTTAAAGTAATTCGGTAATATATAAAGATATGCATGGCAATGTGCAGATAAATAGTTTAGGGGATTGCCAAAATCTCGAAAAAAATACCTATGCTGTTGAAAGTGAAGTGAAATATGAATCCGATAAACCGTGGTTTTTTAACCAAGTGAAAAAGGCAGAATCTGTTGCAGAACCGATATTAATAATATAGCCTTTATTTTCAGTGCCACCAATACTTTCTAAATAAGAAAATGCAGAGTTTGAAACATTACTAATATTATCAAAATCATCGGTATCATAATTACCAACAATTAGTTGTGTTTTTACGCTGTAAAATGCATTACCGCCGATGGAGGTAAGCTTTTTAGGCAAGTTTAAAGTAGGAGTTGTAACCGTACCACCATATGCATGAAACGATTCTGATTTAATCATTTCTAGAGAAGATGGTAAAATTAATTTGTTGATGTTTATGTTGGTTCCGCCTGAAAAAATGGAACTGCTATACCCAATTTCTTTGGTGCCTTCGGAAAATGTTAAACTACCAGATAGCACACAGCCGTAGAAAGTAGATCAACTTCTATATCCAGGATATAATCATGTTTTAGCTAATACACCATTGTATGAAACTTCACTAGGTATTATCAAATCTTTGGCCGAAAAATCGGGAACAATACCACCACTAGAATTTCAATAACAATAAGCATAACAGTTTTCGTTTAGATCGTTTTTAGTAATGGTTGAATCGACGAATTGTAATGTTCCGCTTTCCCTTCCTTCTCAATCGGAAGCATCGGCGTTTTTATAGACGGATGGGATGTCTGCGATGGTAATAGTGATTGAAAAATTTGCACTAGTTATTGGAGCACCGCCAGCAGGAGCATAGGTTGCTTTTATGTTGATGGTTTGGCTAGTGGCAGTATCAGCAAGTTGCAATACACCAATGCCGTCAGTTCCAGTTGTTATCGTAACGCCAGTATGTTCAGTTCCATCAATTGCTCATGATATATTTTCATTTAATCAAAAATTATTTTGATCGTGAACAATAAAACGAGCGGCGTTATCGTTAGCTATGCCACTATATCCAGTTGCTGCAGAAGGGCCTACAATGGTGATTGTAGTAGGGGCAGGTTGTGGTGTGGTGGTAACAGTGATGCTAACGGATATAGCGTTTGCA
>JAITJR010000058.1 GCA_031278855.1 Mycoplasmataceae bacterium
TATACGAAATGAATGTGTCGGCCTGAATTAAACCTAAAATTGAATTTTACCGGGGCACAGAATTGGTTAACCATTTTGCGGTAACCGAGAAATCAATAAAGGATAAATTGGGTACTTATGAAATTAAGACATCGGGAGCTGTAACACCTGAAACTTACAAAATTAAAATCAGCGTCGATGGAATTAAAGACCCATCTGATGACATTCCATTTCAAGTAGTGAATCCACCGCAAATTAATAGTATTAGCATTAAAGGCTTACAAGCAGTTTCAACTACTGCTGGCATAACTAATGCAACTGTGGCTAATTATTGGGCTCAAGCCGACGATGGTAAATTATTAGACAACAACCAAGTGTCATGAAGTATTGATGGCGAGCATCCAAATGGTATTACAATAGATCCCAACGGAAATCTATCTGTCGATAACACAGTTACTGCTGAAACATATTCAGTCACTATTCGTTGTACTTTAACGAATAGCGAACCTGTTATTGCAAACATTATATCCGTTAGCATCACTGTTACCACCACACCACAACCTGCACCTACTGCAATCGCCATTGTAGGCCCTTCTACAGCAACTGGATATAGTGGCATAGCTAACGATAATGCCGCTCGTTTTATTGCTCATGATCAAAATAATTTTTGATTAAAGGAAAATATATCATGAGCAATTGATGATTCACCTACGGGCGTTACGATAACAACTGGAACTGATGGCATTGGTGTATTGCAATTATCCGACGCTGCCGCTTCAGTGACATTTGGTATACAAGCAAATTACAATGATGGCGTTGGAATAAGCGTTAGTAGCGACGTTTTTCAAGTTACTGTTACTATTAATGGCTTACCAATTTCTTACAAAAGTGCTGATACCTCTGATTGAGAAGCAACATCTAAAAGTGGGTCTTTAACTTATTCTTCAACCCCTGTACAAAACGATTTGGGCGAAGAATGTTATGAATATGGAAACAATACATCTGATTTCTCAACAATTGATTTAGTGATACCTGCCATGGTTTCAAGCAATGACGGCCAGACTAAGTTCAAAACGTTTATGTCAAATAATGCTTTTAGAGGGACGTATAGTGTTAATACAACACTTGCAGGTAGTGTAACTTTTTCTGAGGGAACTAAACAAATTGGTAAAGGAAGCTCCGATGGACTTTGGTCATATGGAACTAACATAAGTGGCATAACTAGCATTAATTTACCATCTTCTTTAGAAGTTCTTAAAGATTATTCTTTAATAGGCGGGTCAACTAGTAACTACGTAACAATCGATAACATTAATATCCCTAAGAACCTCAAGACAATTGGTAAATATGTATTTGATAACGTTACAACAAATTTAATTGTAGGACACTACGATGAGCTACCTTCTAATAGTGTTAGTGTTAATGCATTTTCTGGCATAAAAAATTTTAATAGTTCAGCCAAAGTTATAAATATTGGAAAAGTATCAGCTACAGATTTCCTGACTTGATTGCGAGAAAAAGGGCTTAATGAAGCTTTCTCAATAATATCTTAAATAACTATTAATTAAACTTCTCTATAGATTCATCTTACATTACCAATAGTTACAAATTCATTTTAGGAATTTGAGTAGAGTTATGTTCTAAATATTTGACAAAGTCAACGATTTGAGTCAAATATGTTACTTTCCATTTGTGAAAGATATAATTTAATTAGTTGAATTAATTAACATAATTCAGTAAAAAATGCCGAAATTAAAATTAATAAAGTCATTAGTAGGGGTAGGAACACTTAGTACGTTGAGTGTTGGGATGGTTTTTCCGATAGTTAGTTGTAGTAACACACCTACTAAAACTAAAGAATTAAGTTTTAGTTTTAAAACGCCACCTGGTGAAAGTAATAAAATTACCGATTTTAATAATGGTAAGGTTATTGACAATTTTTATGTCACTGATGAAAATGATAAAATTTTACCAATTAATATTCTTAGTGGTCAAGCAGATTCTAAACCTGGGTACGCTAATGTTAGTGCAGTATGGGGTGAAAACACTAATTTAAATATACAACCAACTAATTGAGAGGCACTTGATCGTGATATACATTTATCGTCCATTGCCGATGGTCAAAAATGCCAAATCGAATGCACAAAAGAGTTTACGGCTAATGCGACATATGCCAACACAGTCCAATGAATAAAATTTACTGTCCAAGCTAAAGATTATCCCGATGCGATATATGATTGAACATTGGTAATTAAAGATTTTGTTCATCGTCCTGTGCTGGTCTCAAAAAGTGCAGTGGAAACTGATTTATCACCGTGATTAAGTTTAAATAATGAAGGTGAACTAAATACAACAGGTGCAAGCTTTGATGATTATCTTAATAGTTTAGATTACATCCCTGATGTACTTGAAATTGACTGTGGTAATGATGAAATTACGGCGATTGGCGAACAAGCTTTTTCTAATTGTGTGGCTTTGAAAACTGGTCTTATTGATACAATTCAATTTAAAAATGTTTCTTCTTTAACAATTGAAAATGCTGCTTTTTCAGAGTGTACAGGAATCGAGCAAGTTGATTTTTCGGGTTATGTTAGTAGCAACCCTGTTTCTTTGTCGATCAACCAATATGCATTTGCCGAATGTCGTCAATTAAAAGAAATTAATTTTTCTAGCCCGACTGGGGGGGGTGCTAGTACTTTTTCTTTTTCGATTGGTGATTATGCTTTTGAAGGCTGTGAAGAATTAACTGGTTTTACAAAGAATTCTGAAAATACTAGTATCGTCTTAACCAACATTGGTAACGCTCCTTTCTTTAAATGCGGAAAATTGACATTTGATGGTGTTAATGCTTTAGCGTCTAGTCTGAATACATCCAAAATTTCTAATGGTACCAACGGAGTAGCGATTGTGGCAAATACTTGAGGTGAAGCTACTTGCATCGTTACTGGTGATATGGGTAATACTTTGGCAAGTAGATTTTATCAATCCATTGGCGATAAAGCTTTTTGGGGTTGTGCTAGTCTAACCAAAATTGATTTTTCCAGTAGTAGTAATGTTCGTTCTATTGGTGAAGGTGCTTTTCAATATTGTACTAGCTTGACCGATTTTTATTTTCCGCGTGCAGTTTTAGAAGATAACGATTCCTTTATTGCTAGTTATGCCTTCAATGACTGTTTGGATTTAAAAAATATTTATTTCCCATATGTTTCCGTCCAAAATCCAGTGCCTGGTACCTTTGGTAATAATATTTTTGATGGTTGTCCAACTGACGGAGTTTTTTTCAAAAAAAGCAATCAATCGAATTTGGAATATACAGTTATCGCATTTAGACAACAATATGGCGGCTTTAGGAACTGAACTACTGAAAGTTGATAAAAAAATAGATACATTTGTAACTTGATCCTAACAATCAATCATCATAGTACTTTGAGCGTACCGTTAATAAGTAAAAAAAGACACAAGGTAGAGTGCTTTTGATAACTTTGAATTAATGGAATTGTTATTAAAACAATGACTGGTGTGGTTCTTTTAAGCACAATCCATCGTATTGATTTTGTTTTACATATTCATACCCAACAATCGCAACACAATTGGCCAAATTTAAACTACGTACATTTACACTAGCTGGAATACGAACGGTACGGTCTTTGTTTTTTTCTAATACGGTTTTAGATATGCCAGCTGATTCTTTACCAAAAATAAAATAGACATATTCACCTTTTTCTAAAGTCAATTGATCAGGTGTTTTTTGTCCATAACGAGTTAAATAGTAAATTGATTCATTACTTTTAACACTTTTTAAAAAAGCTTCATAAGAATCGTGTTGAATTAATTTTAGGTGCTTTCAATAATCGACACCACTACGTCTCATATGTTTATTGTCTAAAAAGAATCCGTAGGGCTTAATTAAATGTAAAGTAGCATTTAATCCAACACACATTCTGGCGATATTACCAGTGTTTTCAGGTATTTCTGGTTCTCACAAAACGATATTTAACATAATTAAATTAAATAAAAATAATCAAATAAAACATAAAATATCTGTTTTTCAGTAATTTAGGTTTAGATTAAAGATCAATTACTTATTGAATCGCCTATTTTATCTTGGAATGCTTTAGCTTTGACCCCAATGATTTTGTTGGTGGAGAGGTTGGTGACGCCATACATCTTGTTGGTGGTGCCGACTGTGACGCTTCCAAAATTTTTGTCGCCGACTGTGACGGAGGTAAGGGCACGGCAATCGGAGAGGAAATAGGTGCCGATTTCGGTGAGGTTGGTGAGAGAGGAGAGAGGTCGATGGAGGTGAGGGCGGTGCAGCCGGAGAGAAAGTCGTCGCCGATGGAGGTGAGGGCAGTGAGAGAGGAGAGATCGATGGTGGTGTGGGCACGGCAGTTGTAGAGGAAATAGGTGCCGATGGATTCCACTCCGCGAAGCCCAGAGAGATCGATGGTGACGAGGGAGGAGCAGTTGTCGAGAAAGTCTCCGTCAATGGTGATGAGATTGGTGAGAGGGGAGAGGTCGATGGAGGTGAGGGCGGTGCAGCTGACGAGGAAGTAGCTGCCGATGGTGGTGAGGGCAGTGAGACCAGAGAGATCGACAGATTCGAGAGCGGAGCAATTGCCGATGAAATAGGCACCGATTTTGGTGAGGGCAGTGAGACCAGAGAGATCAATGGATTCGAGGTCGTAGCATTGGTAGAGAAAACCGTCGGCGATTTCGGCGAGGTTGGCGAGAGAGAAGAGATCGATGGAGGTGAGAGAGGTGCAATTGGCGAGGAAACCGTCGCCGATTTTGGAGACTTCGCTTAACTCACCAAAATACACCGCTTTTAGAATTTTTTAGTCGTTGTTTTCTGGGGATAGGGTTAGAGTTCCACTGCTAATAGTGAGATCCCACTCATCGGATACGCGACCGTCGGTGTATAGAAAGCGACATTTGTTTTCGGCGATGGAGGAGACACCGTAGTAGGTAATGGTAATGGTTTTAGTTCGGCCAGTGCCGTCGTTGGCAGTGGCTTTGAGTTTAAAAGAACCAGTGGTTGGGGTGGTTGAAGCTATGTAAGTTAAGGTGTTGTTAGCAAAGGTGAAATTTTCTGGAAGTCCTTCGGCGGTTAATGTTGCACCATTGCATTGGTATTCATAGGTAGTGCGATAAGGCACGGCTAAATCACGCATTCCTTTGATGTCTAATGTTTTGACAATAGTTGGAGTTGGGGCAGGTGGAATTGGTTCTGGTTGATTATTTTGACTATGTCAAATCGCATACCCTATCCCAATACCGCCACCAACACCAACAACTGCCGTCCCAGCTGCTAAAGTGGCTTTAACCTTATTGTGATGTTTGCGGTGTTGCTCGTTTGTTGATGCTTTGTTATAAGGGCTATAAAGCTTTCCGTCTTCTTTGCGAAATTTTAATGATTCAGTTTGATCCTTACTTTTCATGATTTTACTCCTTAGGTTAGCAATAGTGAAAACAAGCTTTAGCCAAAATAGATAAAGCTTGTTTAACGGAAAGAGCAAAACTAAACTTAGCGCTTATCGCACTAGCAGACTTGTCCCCCCCCCTATGAAATTGCATGGGAGAATTATAGTTTTTATGTCTGTTGTTTTATCTTATTTTTTCCATCTATGAATGACACTTTATTATTAATACAAAAATATTTAAATTGAGAATATAGCGTATCGAAAATTCAAGAATGTTTATTATCTGCAAGCTGCCAAGGCCTTAATGCTAAAATCTATTTACTCACAAGACAAAGTCTTGTATTTAAAATACTGTCAGAAAAAATGGGATTGAATTTTAATTTTCAGTAATATGAAGGAAGAAAAAATTAGGAAAATACTAAAAGAATTTACGAAGAAAAAATTCAGCTTAACTACAAAATAAATCTTAAAAAAAGTCGATTTTATCTTATTTTTTGCTATTTTATCATTTTAAGCGTTAGACTCGGGAATATCCAAAGTTTTAATGTACCTTTACCAAGCAAAAATATTAAAGTAGGATCTAGTGGTGTTATTTGTACCATTAATAAATTGTCTCATATTAAAGATAACTTTTTTGCGATCCCAATTGCTTGGCTATAAGGGTTATTCAAAATAAGTTGTCGTCCATTAAGATATGTCAATTTTACTCTTCCCGCCTATTAGCACTTTATTATCAAGATTGCTAATTTGTCTTATATAATGTCTACCATTATGGCAACAGCAAAAAGGGATTATTATGATGTTTTGGGTATTAGCAAAAACGCTACCCAAGACGAAGTAAAACGTGCCTTTCGTCGTCTGGCGATGCAATATCATCCTGATCGTAATAAAGCCGCCGATGCCGAGCAAAAGTTTAAAGAAATTAATGAGGCTTACGAAGTTTTAAGTGATGATAAACGTCGTCGAACATATGACCAATTTGGTCATGATGGTCTCAACCAACAAGGTTGAACTGGTGGTAGTAATCCGTTTGATATATTTAATGATATGTTTAGCAGCGGCGGAGTGAAATTTTCATTTGGCGGAGATCAAGGTGGTTTTGGTAATATTTTTGAAGGCATGTTTGGTGGGGGTAATCGTCGCAAATCAGCCCCACGCCAAAATCAACCAATTTATAATTTAGACATTGATGGTAATTTAACGATCACTTTTTTACAATCTGTTTTAGGAGTTAAACGTAATGTTAAAGTGACGACTAAACATCAATGTCCACGTTGTCATGGAAGTGGGGCTGATACTCCAAACGACGTCAAAGCATGTCCGCGTTGTCATGGTACTGGTGTAGTGACCACACGACAAAGAACTATTTTAGGTGTGATGGAATCACAAGAGTATTGTCCAGATTGTAAAGGTACTGGCAAAATTATCACCAAAGTTTGCTCAGAATGTCACGGACGTAGATACGTTGAAAGAGACGATTTAGTTGAAATAGCAATCCCAGCAGGAGTGGCTAATGGTTTGATTATTAGTTACAACAACAAAGGTAATTCATGAGGTAATTTGGTAGGTCAGTTAAAGTTAACCATTTATGTCCAACCTTCGGGATTATTTAAACGTAAAAACCAAGTTTTATATGCAAAAGCTGTAGTTGATCCAATTGATGCCATCACGGGAACAAGAATTAAAGTTCCCACTCCTTATGGCATTAAGGAAATTGACCTTCAGCCTAATACTAATCCTGGCGAAGAAATTCATTTAAGTGGGTTAGGGATTAAAGGTATCAAGCACAAAATGTTTGGTGGTTCCGCTAATGGGGATTTAATTGTTACGATTGTCTATGCTTTACCAAAAAGATATTCCAAGGCCGAAATTGAAAAACTAAAAACCATTAATACCACCAAAAATTATGAAGTTGAACAGTTTGAAAAATGAGCTAGTGAGGAGGTAAGTTAATATGTCAAAACACGAAAGTCAAAAAGAAGAAACTCAAACAGTTAATGAAATTGCCAAAGACGAAGTTGAAACTTCAACAAACGAAACAGCATGTCCAAAATGCGATACCCAATCAGAATTAGTGAAGTTAACTGATCAAATTCAAGCATTAACAGTCGAAGTTGATGCTAAAAATGAACGAATTTTGCAACTAGAAGAAGAAATCAAAACTATTAATAATGATTATGTAACTAGAGTGACACAAAAAGCTGATGAAGCTAATGCTTTGTTGAAAAGTAAGTTAGAAGAGATATCTAACAAAATGCAACAAGAATTAGTAATTCATAAAAAATATGCATTGGAAAAACAAGCTGGTAGTTTAATTGATGTAATTAACCAGTTTGCAATGGCATTAGCATACAAACCAACTGATCCTAATATTGCGAAATACCAATCAGGTTTCCAAATGTTCTTGACAATGTTTAAAAATTTATTAAGTGAATTAGGGATTAGTGAAATAAGCGTTAAGATTGGCGATGAGTTCAATCCAGAATTTATGGAATGTATTGAGTTTAATCATTCGAATGAGTTAGCCGACAATAAAGTGATTAAAGTAATTGCTTCAGGTTATAAGCTATATGATCGTTTAATTAAGCCTGCCATGGTAAATGTCGTACGCAAAAAAAGCTAAATACCGACAAATTTATTAGTAAATTCAGTTCAACCATTTTGAAATGCGGTTAACAAACGACTAGGGACATAAATTTTTGCAGTTGGATTTGAAATGATTTGTGCACCGTCGAGAAATTTATTAGGATAAGCAAAATATTGGTCGACATTTAAATATAGACTTGTTAATGCTGCCTCCTGGAATACGGTATCCCCGAATTGAAAACCATTTGGGCAATTAATTTTCACTGTTGTGGCTTTATTGGTGTTAAAACAATTATTTTCGTATTTTTTAAGACTAGGTGGTAAATCAATGGTGCCAACACAACTCATGGATGAAAACGCTGCTCAATCCAATTTGTGTAAAATGCTATTTGTGGCAAAAGTCAAGTTGATTTCGTTTGTTCACCCAGCATTCATAAAAGCTTGATTACCAATCATTTCAACTTTATTAGGAATTTCGATATTGCCACTGAGCGATCTAGTGTCTGAAAAAGCTTTGGCACCAATATGATCACAATTTGGTGGTAATTTTAAACTAGTTAGACTGCTACAAAGTGTTGCAAAATAATCAGGAATACTCGAAATATGGATGTTATTGGATAGATCAATGGAAACTAACGATCCGCATTGAAAAAAGCAACTAGTGCCTAAATCGATTAGAGATGCTGGGAAATTAATGTTTGTAATACTAGATTGTTCAAAAGCATCCGCATTGATTTTGATAC
>JAITJR010000005.1 GCA_031278855.1 Mycoplasmataceae bacterium
TGTTCATCGCTAGTTACTTGAATCGTATAACTACCCGATGCCTCTCTAATTGGCACCCCACTAATGACTCCAGATTTAGAATTGATTTCTAAGCCTTCAGGCAAATCAGCAGCACTATAATTGGCATCTTTAACTGTTGTACCAGCTTTAGTAGTACATGCTAAACTATGAGTAGGTGTAATTGCACTACCAACATTGCCAGTAAAATTTCCTGCATCTTTAATGACTAATACATTAGCATCGTTATTAGCATATTTAGTGTACCAAATTATATAACCAATACCAACACCACCACCGACACTAACTGCTAAAGTACTAGCAATTAATGCCGTTTTGATTCTTTTACGACGTTTTTTGTTTTCTTGTTGAAATTTTAGTGCTTCGGTTTGATTTTCCATGATTTTCCCCTATGCTGCTAATAGTAAAAACAAGATTTACCCAAAATGGATAAATCTTGTTTGGTGTAGTAAAGTAAAGTTAAATTAGTGCGGTTAGCACCATACAACTTGTACTCTCCTTGTCTACTCAATAACATACTATGATTATATATGATATGAAGTAAGGTAATGGCACAAAAATTTACCACAAAATTAAGAAAATTGGGTAATATATGTGTGCAGCGGTAAGTTGTGGTCATCTACGATCAACGTAGATCTGCGGTGAGGCGAAAGCCTGGTAATTACGTGAATCCGAGTCTTACAAGGGTTCGACTATAAAGCTCCACTGAATAAATGCGAATCACGAAAGTGGTTGGCATTTTCTTTTATAATCTCTACATGTTTCAAAAACCTAATACCATCATTGCATGTTTACATTCTAGTCACTTTGAATATATTGCGAATTTCAACAAATTCATTCGTAAAACGATCCAAGATTTTACACATTTGATAATAATAAAAATATTCCAGAAAATTATTTTTTTATTCAATAATAGTAAGTATGATAAATAAAATTATTAAAAAAATTGAAGTGGTTGCCCTTTTTTGTGGTGTTGGCGGATTAACTTGTGGTTTGAAAAAATCAGGTTTAGATGTAATTGCTGGTTTTTAAATGAAACGTTATTACACATTCATAGACTTATTTGCGGGTATTGGCGGTTTCCATATTGCCTTTAATAATCTCAACTGTAAATGTGTATTTGCAGCTGAATGAAATGAAAAAGCACGTCAAACATATTTTACAAATTTTAGTAATATAAAATATGAACAATTATTTGATAAAAAGAAACAACAGACCAAGAATTTTGCAACAGATATAACTAAAGTAGATAAATTTTCTATACCCCATCATAACATTCTTTGTGCAGGATTCCCGTGTCAACCATTTTCACAAGCTGGCTTTAAAAAAGGATTCAAAGATGAACGCGGAACCTTATTTTTTAATATTGCTGAAATTTTAAAAGTAAAAACCCCTGAAGCTTTTTTTTTAGAAAACGTTAGGGGTTTAATTAATCATGACAATGGAAATACATTCAAAGTAATCAAAAATACACTTGAAGAAATCGGATATTCATTTTTTTATAAAATAATTAAAGCATCCGACTTCAATTTACCACAACATAGGCCTAGGCTTTACATGGTCGGCTTCCGACACGATTTAAAAATTAAAGATTTTCAATTTCCATCGCCTTTACCATTAAAAAAGACTATGAGCGACGTATTTGATGGGGCAATTGTTAATAAAAAAATCGGTTATACATTAAGAGTAGGGGGTAAGGGTTCCAAATTATCCGATCGACGTAATTGAGATGGTTACATCGTCGATGGAATTGAAACAAGAATTACACCAAAACATGGTAAAAGAATGCAAGGTTTTCCAGATGATTTTATTTTTCCTGTATCAAATTCAATTGCTATGAAGCAATTAGGAAATTCAGTGGCAATACCAGTAATCACAGCAATTGGTAAAAAAATTGTAGATATAATAGCCAACAAAAATGAATAAATTTAATAAAGGTGAATGATCTGAAATTTATGCCAAACTTAAAATTCTTTGTGAACCTAAAGTATCAATAGGTGATGAAAATCTAAATCCGACAAAAGAATATTTAAAAATTTTAAAAGTGTTTTTTACTTCTACTTTTGGTAATTGTTGATATAAAACTAACACTAACGGACGTGTCGAAATACAAATTGATAGACCTATTTTTGTAAAAATATCAAACGACGACATTTCACAAATATTTCAACAAATACAAAATTCTAAAGGCCCATCATTTGCAATTGCTAAAGCTAATGATTTAATCAAAAAGATGCATATTCATAAAATTAAAACTAATTCTCATACTAAAGGGGATGTTAGGTTAATTTTTATGTTGTCATCTTCTAATTTAATTAACGATGAAGAATTTTCAATAAAATCTGGAATGGGTAGTGATCCGTCATTATTGAATGCGGCAAAAACTACGAATTTTACATATTTACTAAAAAACAACATTTCTGAATATCAAAATATCAACAGTATTGATTCTCACTCAAAAATACGAGATAGATTACAACGAATTATCAGTAAAGCAGACATTGAATATTCATACAACGACAGTTTTATTTTTGAAAATAATTTAAGAATGTTGGACTCGTTTTTGCCAGAAATTGTTTCACGCATTTTGCTAAAGTTTTTTCTAACTGGCCAACGTAAAATATCTAAATTAGTATCTATGATTGATACCAAATTTGAAAGAATAAACCTTTCAACAGCGCAAATAGAATTTAAAATAAAAAAATTATTGAATGCGATAGCATTAGGTATGGTGCCAGGTATTGAGTGGGATGGCAAGAAAATTGGTGGTGGGTGTTTGTTTATTAAAAGAACTGGTGAATTAGTCGGATATACCCTTTACAACGAAGATATATTTAATGAATTATTGTTTAATCTTAGTTATTTAGATACCGCATCCACTTCGCGGCATAACTTTGGCTCTATCTACAAAAATAAAAATAACAAACAAGAATTTAAACTTAATTTTTATTTAAGATTAAAGATATAAAAATCACAGTTGTTTACTTATGTTCTTTATGTAAAAATTCTAACGCATATTCTATCACATCTCCACGACTACATTTATTTTCTATTTTCTAGTGATCAAGAAACAAGAGTGTTCTAAAAACCTCAATCAGGAGTATCCCTAACCGAGAAACAGCTACATCCAAAGAAATTGAAAGAAGTAAGTAAAACTTTACAGGAACTATAAAACTATAAAACTTGTCACAAAATTAAGAAAATTGGGTAATATATATGCAACGATGAGTTACGGTCATCTACGACTGGCGTAGTTCTGCGGTGAGGCGAAAGCCTGGTGATTACGTGAATCCGAGTCTTACAAGGGTTCGACTATAAAGCCCCACTGAATAAATGCGAATCACA
>JAITJR010000007.1 GCA_031278855.1 Mycoplasmataceae bacterium
ATGGTGCCTTTGATGGCTGTGCGAGTTTAACTTCCCTTGACCTCTCAGGATTGGCTAACTCTTTGACATCCATCGGCTCTGGTGCCTTCAATCACTGTACGAAATTAACCACCATCGGCCTCGCCCATCTCGCAAAGCTTGAGTCCATCAACTCTTATGCCTTCGATGGCTGTGTGGCAATAACCTCCATCGATCTCTCCCCTCTCACCGCCCTCACCTCCATCGGCGAATGTGCTTTCCGTGGCTGTGCGGGTCTAACCACCCTAAAACTCCCACCCGCCATGTTTGTCGAAGAAAACAGCGCTTCTATCGACAACCAAGCCTTCCGTGACTGCACTAATTTAAATGCCATTTATCTCCCAGAAGGTGTGGCTGAGAGCGTGGGCACAAATTGCAACACCAACGCCTTCTACAACTGCCCAGAGACCGGCACAATTTATTATTCAGGCGATTCAGCTTTAGCCGATGCTTTTATATCCAAATTTATTGCACTGGCAAATTGAACACCAACACCAATATCATAAACATCAATTGCCATTCCCCTCAGTCAATTAAAGCCAGTATTTGTGATAAATGGCGGTGAACAGTTACTTTCTCTAGCTAAGATAATCCAATAGGATGTGTAATATGTGGGTATAATGTTGGTAACTTAATTTTGCTACCTTAGTTCGTTACATTGGCGTATTCCCTATGAATCTTAATAATAAAATAATTGTTCATGCTTATAAATTTAATGGTGTTTTATATCGCACTTGAGAATTTCCAGAGGTGATTAAAGAAACCGATACATATATTTGTGTTGATTTAAAAAATACGCATGTGATCACTACAAATGATGAAAGCAAACGATTTTTTCATAGCAGATTAACCCGTCCTACGATTTGATTTTTCTTTAAGCACGAGTGGTACAATATGATTGTTTCTAAAAAAGACAGAAAATTTTACTACTACATCAATATAGCTAGTCCTTTTCTTTGAGAAGATGAGACAATTAAATACATTGACTTTGACTTGGATTATCGTGTGCCTGATGCTAAAAGTAACAGAATTAATTTATTAGATCAAGATGAATTTGAAGAACATATATTAAAATACCAATATCCGCCTAAATTGGTAGCAAAAATTAAAAAAATCCAACAAGAAGTGTTGCAAAAATTTAAACAAAAAGAATTCGATCAATATTTAAATTATGATTTAATTTATCGTCAGGATAAATAAGTACACTAATGGATAAATTAAACAAATATTACATCGAAACATTAAAGAAAATTGATACATTGATAAAAGATCAACAGTGGGAGGAAGCTTTTGAAATTGTTGCACAAGAAATTGCTTCTCCATACATTCCTGCGGAATATATGGAGCGGTTTGAACAACTTTATGTGGAACTTAATAAAATTGTTATGGTTAATCACATTAAAGAACGTTACCATAGTATGACTAAAATGGAAATGTTAGCAAAGACTTATGATGGTAGACGCTTTGACGTTAATTTATTTAGCTATTTAATTGGTAAATTTTATGAAGAACTTGACCAAATTGATTTACAGTATATTAACAAAATTTTTAGCGATAAGCACCTAGCTAATGCTGAAAAAATTTTTGCATTAGAACAGTTAAAATTGGCTGGTATTTCGTACACATTTGATTTTTTTAATAATGTTCTAAACAAAACATTCGCCATTAATACGTTAAGTGATTTTGAATACAACAAACATCGTTATTTTAAAACTACCAAACAACAAATTGATAATATTTTATTGAAAAACCCTTCATTAGCCACGCTATCTAATGAACTATTGCTAATAATTTATGAATACTATTTTGGTAACCAACCACCTTATGATTCGCTTGCACTAGCTGAAAAATTAACGGCTTATGTTCAAACTTATTTTGATAAATCATACAAGCCAGACGGTAATTTCAAGCTATGAATTGATAACATTATGCAAGCTAAAAAAATTTTACATTAATGCATAAGTGTTTATATAGTTTAAATTTATATAATGTTTGTCGTTATGAAACCAATTATTGATATTTTAAATAAGTACAACATTGACAAACAAGATGCGATTCTTTATGGTCAATATTTAGCCAAAATTAAACCAATTTTAAGACAACCGGCTATTGCCAAAAAATTAATTTTGGTTACCGCTATTTCGCCAACCCCAGCTGGTGAGGGGAAAACGACTATTTCGATTGGGTTAAATGATGCCTTAAATAAATTGGGCTCCAAATCCATTGTGGCTTTGCGTGAGCCATCAATGGGGCCTGTTTTTGGTGTTAAAGGTGGGGCAAATGGTGGTGGTAAAGCACAAGTTGTCCCCAAAGAAGATATTGATTTACACTTAACTGGGGATTTTCATGCTATTACTACGGCAAATAATCTCATATCGGCTTGTATTGATAATCATGTGTATTGAGGGAACGAATTAAAAATTGATGCTATTGTTTGGCGAAGAGTACTAGATATAAATGATCGAGCTTTAAGACAAATCGAAGTAGTGATTGACACCCATCAACATAAACATATTAAGTATCGAACAGGTTTTGATATTACTGCCGCAAGCGAATTAATGGCGATTTTTTGTTTAGCAAATAATCACCAAGAATTAGAAAAACGTATTGATAAGATTATCGTAGCCTACACTAAGAGTAGAAAACCGATTTATGTTAAAGATTTTGGGATTACAGGAGCAGTCATTAAAATTTTAAAAAATGCTTTATGACCAAATGTCGTGCAGTCATTAGAAGGTAATATGTGTTTAATGCATGGTGGTCCATTTGCTAATATCGCTCATGGTTGCAATAGTTTGTTTGCTACTAAAACCGCAATGAATATTGCTGATTACACCATTACTGAAGCTGGGTTTGGTAGCGATTTAGGTGGAGAAAAATTCTTCGATATTGTGTGTAATAATGGGAAACTTCAACCAAATGCCGTTGTGATAGTGACAAGCATTCGTGCTTTAAAAATGCACGGTGGTAGTGATGCGAGGAATTTAGAATCAGCAAATTTAACAACACTTCGTGAAGGAATTAAAAATTTAAAGCAACACATTAAAAATATTGAAAATTTCAATTTGCCATTGATTGTCGCTGTCAATCAATTTGATAGCGACACACCAGAAGAATTACACGAGCTTCGTTCGTTCTTAGACTACAACAAAATTCTATATTCTTTTACCACTTTGTTTGCTGATGGTTCGCAAGGCGCAATTGACTTAGCTAAAAAAGTTATTAGTTTAGCTAGTCAAAAAAACAAGCTGCGACCCATTTATAAATTGACCGATCAACTTGAAGCTAAAATTTTAAAAATTGCGACTTCCTGTTATGGGGCTAAGGGAGTAAGATACTCGCCGAAAGCTAAAATAAAGTTAAAGCAATTAAATTGTAGTAAAACTTGGGTATGTATTGCTAAAACCCCAATTACTTTTAGTGATAACCCTAAAGAAATTATTATTACTAAACCATTTAATATTTATGTTAAAGATTTGATTTTAGCCAATGGAGCTAATTTTGTGATTGTGATGGCTGGAGATGTTTTTCGAATGCCAGGGTTACCAAGGATACCAGCTGCTTGTAAAATGTAATTTATGGCAAAATACATTGCGGCAGTTTCGGGTGGGCCAGATTCAATGGCGATGCTTTATATGTGCCGCAAACAAATTGTTGCTGTTTGTCATGTTAATTATCAAAAAAGAGCCTCAGCAAGTCGTGACATGCTAATTGTGGAAAGAACGTGTGAAGATTTACACATCCCTCTAGAAAAATTAATTGTAACTGAAGATCAATATAAACGTTACTACCAAAAAAATAAAAATTTTCAAAATGTAGCTCGAGAAATTCGTTATGATTTTTTTATAAAAAAAGCCAATAAATATCGAGTTGATGGGGTTTTAATTGCTCATAATAAAGATGACTTTTTGGAAACAGCTTTAATTCAAATTAAAAGAAAATCTAAAACGCTTTTTTTGGGGATTGAAAAAAAATCTAAATATAAGAATTTGCGAGTTTTTCGACCTTTGTTAAATAAATGAAAAGATGAACTAATAGTTTATTGCACTAAAAATAACATTCCATATGGATTAGACGAAACTAATGAATTAGATATCTATGAACGCAATCGCATTAGAAAAGCTTTAAATGTACTGACCTCAAAAGAAAAAGTGGATGAGTGGAAAAGAATTCAAAAATTTAATAGGGACCATTCTAACAAGTACGCTGATGCAAATAAAAAATATAGTATGTGGAAATTAAATAGTTTTAATATTGATTTTTATTGTGCTTTGTCCAAAAGCATAGGAGAACAAATTATTTATCGATTTTTAATTGAAAATAATATTTATAAGATTTCTGCCAATAAAATTAAATTAATCGATCAATTTTTGCATGCACAGAAAACCAAAGCAAGATTACGGTTAGG
>JAITJR010000042.1 GCA_031278855.1 Mycoplasmataceae bacterium
GAGCACCTGGTTTGGGACCAGGGGGTCGCAGGTTCGAATCCTGTCTTCCCGACCATGATGGCAGGGTATCTCAGTTGGTTAGAGAACTCGGCTCATACCCGGGGTGTCGTGAGTTCGAGCCTCACCCCTGCTACCAGTTAGGAGCTTTAGCTCAATTTGGTTAGAGCCCCCGACTCATAATCGGTCTGTTGTAGGTTCGAGTCCTACAAGCTCCACCAAGTCCATTTTTTTGAGAAAGAACTCTTAGCAAATGCTAGAGTTCTTTTTTAAAATCTAGCGAAAACAAAAATGCTAAAATAAAAACCACCGATAAAGATAAAAAAAATAAGGAGTAGATTATGAAAAGTTATTTAGAAGTTGAATATAAAAGAGAGTTGACACCAGAAGAAAGCAAGATTATTAATGGTTTGTTTAAAGATTATGATTGCTATTTAAAAGGTAATAAATGGTATTATGGTGGCAAAGATATCAAAATGGATTGGAGTTACTTACTAACACCACTTAATTGAATAGAAGACGAGCATAGAGATATGTGTAAGTTATTTAAGAAATGTTTCTTACATAGTATCGAAAGTGGCGATGTAATAGAAAGTTGAAAGGAAGATGGCTATCTGAACTAAATTTAAAAAATATCGAAGAAGCTTTATAGTTGATTTAAATACTAATCATCACAATTTTAATAGTTATGATTACCCAAAATTTGTTTTAATTTAAGCAGTGTAGGTAATTTTTTCGGGATTTTGGGTGATTTCAAAAATACATATTACATATATATAAAATAACCTTAAATTTAAAGCGACACTCAAAATTTTCACTTTAATATAGGTCAACAAAACTTTTGAAGTTAATTTTATTCGTCCGTGTTGTGCACTTTACGTTCAATCGTTGTTTCGATAGTTAAACCGTAAGCACCACGATGGGCGTGAATTAGAACAACACTAGGAACCCAGCGAACTAAGATTTTTTCTCTAGGAAAATTAAACCCTTGTGAAATAAAATCTAAAATATCGTTTTTCTTTGTCTCGGGGTAACCAGAATAATAAATGGCAATATGCTTGATTTGTGCAACTGTTAGCGAATTATGGAAATCTTCCTTAATTAAGTCAATTATTTTTCGAATAATTGTGCGGTAATTCTTACCAATTCCACCATATAAATTTTTATTATCCAAATGAATAATTGGTTTCAATTTGAACAAATTAATCACTTTCATAATGGTTTTTGTGATGCGACCACCTGATGACATTCCACTTAAATCTTCACATGAAAAATAAGTATCAATGTATTTGTACATGTTTTCAGCGGCGGCAATAATTTCAGCAACATCTTTGTTGGCAGCAATTAATTCCACAATTTTATACAAAACAAATTCATTGGCAGCACCGCCACTAGTGGAACGAATGGGAAAAAACTTGCCAATTAAATCTTGCTGAACGATGAGCGATTGCATGTATTGACTAGATAAACCAATGGAAATTGGTAAAAAAATAATTTGGTCATAGTTTTTTAACATCTGTTCTGCTTTTTCAATGAGTTTACCAATTGGTGTGGCACTAGTTTTAAATGACTCCTTTTGATCCAATCGTTCTAATAATTTTTCACGAGTGATGGATTGATTATCATCGTCATAAGTTTGATTTTGAGCATCCGAGAACGATAGCGGTATTACCTCAATCTTGTGTTGACGAAGGAAAGTTTCGTCATATGTACATGAAGAATCAACTAAAACACCAATTCGTTTTTGCATAATTGCTAACTATTATAGAGAAAAAGATATAATATGGGAAACTTGAGGTTTTAAGAAATGTTAAATAAAGTATTAATCGAAGGACAAGTTGTAAGAAGTACTTGAGGTCAAACAAAAGACGCAGGCTTCTTTGTTACCATCAAACAGGAACGTAAAGTTAATAAATTTACGTGAGCTAATTATTTTCCTTTGTATGCCAACCAACCATTGGCAAAAGATTTGGCAGCAATTGTTGAAAAAAATCCTTCGGCATTAATAACGGTTGAAGGACAACTAAGAACTTATCTTTCAAAAAAAACAAACGAATGAAAGATTTCGATTCAATTTTAAAAAATAATTCAAAATGAGGAAAGCACGCAAACGGCTCAATAAAAGAAAATGGAATTTGTAAATAAAGTAGAACTATCAGGAATAGTGGCAGAAATACGTACATCAGAGAGAGGCACCAATTTTATCATGATTAAACAAAATATTACTTATGCTGGTGTAGAAAGAACTAGATTATTTGAAGCATTAATCAATGCTGAACGTCAAGATCTTATTAGTCAAGTTGCTCTAGATAAAAAAGTAAAAATATTTGGTTCTTTGACAATTTTTCGAGTAAAGAAATTTAATATTCACAAAATGTTAATTGAAATCAATCACGTTGAACCATTAGAATAATATAGGTTTATATGGAAATCAATCAAAGTTTAAATGCATTGGCTAGTATCGTACTAGCGAAGGCAATGAAGGATTTGTATCCGCAAATTATTTTAGGCGAAAGTAATGTGGATGAAAACGGTTTTTCTTATAGTTTTGCTAGCGATACACCTATATCAATTAAAGATTTACCCAAAATTCTAAAACAAATGCGTAAAAATATTGATCGAAACTATTTAGTAAAATATGCCTTAATTGACGCAACTGCCGCAACTAAGTTATTTTCAAAAGAAAAATATAAATTGGCAATCATCGCATCTTTACCGCAAGTTTCCGTTGTTAAATTTGGTGAAGATTTTGTGGATATTTGTCCCCAAATGGACATCGTAAAATTAGCTACGATCAAAGCCATCAAATTATTTAATGTTTCTGGTGTTTATTGAAAAAATAATGCTAAAAACGAGCAATTATCTAGTATTACTGGAGTAGCTTTTACAAACGAATCTGACTTGAATAGCTTTGAACAATCATTACAAGAACGTAAAGAAAGAGATCACCGTAAATTAGGTAGTGAACTACAGTTATTTACCTTTGATTTAATGGCTGGTCAAGGCTTACCGATTTGATTACCAAAAGGTGCAGCGATTAAATATGAAATTGATGCTTACATTCATAATCTTTTACAACGTAATGGTTATATGTTCGTTAATTCGCCAATATTAGGTTCGAAAGCTTTGTATGAAACTAGCGGTCATTGAACTCACTATCGTGAAAATATGTTTCCAGCTTTAGATGTAGACGGTGATATTCATGTTTTACGCCCCATGACTTGTCCGCATCATTTGTTAGTTTACCAACAAAAGCCACGTTCCTATCGTGAATTACCATTTAGAATTGCAGAACATGCTATTCTACATCGTTATGAATCATCGGGTTCATTAACTGGTTTAGAGCGAGTCCGAAGCATGCAATTAATTGACACTCACATTATTTGTAAACCAGATCAAATTAAAAGCGTCGTTGAACGTTGTTATAAAATTATTAACGAAGCTAGCAATAATTTTGGCGTAAAAATATATTCGGTTGATTTAGCGTTACATGACCAAAATAATCATGAAAAATTCTTTAAAAACGAATCAATGTGAACAGATGCTGAAGCAAACCTACGAAAAGTGTTAAATGAATTAAACATCAAATATAAAGAAGCTGTTGGTGAAGCTGCTTTATATGGTCCTAAAATAGATTTACAAGTCGAAACAGCTCTAGGTAGAATTATTACCGCCTATACCATTCAATTAGATTTTTTGTTACCAGAACGATTTAATTTACAATACAAAGATGAAAAAGGTTTAATGCAAAGGCCAGTACTGATTCACGCTAGTGTGATCGGAACATTAGAGCGATTTGTATCTATTCTATTGGAACAAAATAAGGGTGTGTTTCCTTTGTGACTAGCTCCAGTACAAGTCGTAATTATTCCGATTAATCCGCTAGAACATGGTATTTATTGCGAAAAAATTACGCATGAACTAGAACAAAATTTAATTCGAGTGGAATTTGATAATAGTGATGACCGTTTAGCTAAACGAATTCGTGATGCTCAAATTCAAAAAATTCCTTACCAGGTTATTATTGGTGATAACGAAATTAAAAATAATTCTGTTTCATACCGTAAGTACGGCGAACAAAATAGTACCGAAGTGTCGTTTACAGCTTTTGTAAAATTACTACAAACACAAATTGTTAGCCACGCATAAAAATTTATGACTAAAACAATTAAACAAGTTAATAAATACGATAAACTTTTTATTGTTGATATTAATCCAGATAACGATGAAATCACTAAAGATTTGGTGATTGGCCGTTTATCCAAGGTATTAAAAAACGTTTCGTTATATCAAAATTCAGTTATTTTAAGTCATTCCACTTTATCGTTATTAAAAAAAATGGTCAAGGACATCGGCTTAAAAAAAGGTTTTATCATTAGTGATAATGGAGCACGAATTTATGATATCTACCAAGATAAAGTTATTTATGATAATTGCATGAATAAGGACGAAGCTTTGGCGGTCACACACTATGCAATTATGCAAAATTCATTAGTTCTAATTTCAAGTAGTCAGCGTGAATACGCCTATAGTCTAAATTTAATTAATGCAATATCACTTAATAAAAGACATTATTTACCTTTACCCTACACTAATGATTACACAAAAATTGTCCGATTTATTGAATCAACGGTTGTCCATAGCATTTTGATATATCAAAAAGAACGCGGACACATGTTGAAAGCGTTGGAAAATTTTAACAAAATTACAAAGGACTGAACTTTTAACGGTGTCGCTAGCCAACACTCCTATTTTGTGGTAACTGATAAAGCCGATAGTAAGTACAATGCTATTTTAAAACTAATGGAATTCTTAAAAATTATTAATATGAATAATATACATTATTATGCATTAAACGCTTTAAATCATCAGTGTGTTGCTGCTTTTAAAAATCATTTGATTCACCAAAACATTGCTCTAATTTCCAATTACTACAACAAAATTAACGAGCACGCCAACATTGACAATATGATTACTGATATTCGACGTGCTTTTTTTAATGAAAGTGACACCACCAATAATGCATACATTACTAAAGAAATCATTAGCACTAAACGTTTAGACGAAATCATGAATGAAGTTTGTAACGCTAAAAAAAGTATGTAATTTATCGTTTAGACTTATCAAACGGAATGCCATCATGAGCTGGGGCCATAGTTCGCTTAGAAAACGCTAGCAGAATTACAATGGTGATCACATATGGTACTGAAAAAGACACTTCCTTAGGCACACCCATATTCGTTAATATGTTAGTGGACGAAAGTGAAGTAAATAAAGCAAAACAAACTGAAATAAGAGTAATCCATTCAATTTTTCAACCACCTGCCACCATAATAGCTAAACCTAAAAATCCTAATCCAGCCGTATTACCAGCAAACTGACCAGCATTAAATAAAAATAGTGCTCCCGCCATTCCCGCCAGTGCTGCTGACAGCAAAACACCAATTCATTGGTATTTAATCACACTAATCCCTTGAGCATCAACGGCATTTGGATTTTCACCAACCGCAGTGTATCGCAAACCAATTCTAGTATGTTTCATGAAGATGTATAAACAAACAGCGATCATGAAAACTAACACAAATAATAGAATGGATGATAAATAAATGCCGTTCCCCAAATAATCAAAACTAGCGAAACCACTTTGTAGTTTAGTCGCCCCATTGTAAAACGTCTTCGCTAGCGTACTATTTAAAAAAGTAGCAAAAGCCAATCCGGTCATGTTGATTGCTGTACCTGAAATAATATGATTAGCTTTCAGTTTAATTGTGGCAAAAGCATGCAATCATCCCATTAAGGTTGTTGAAACCATCGTCAATAATAACGGCACAATTAACATCCCAAATCCTAAATTCGCCATGCCAAGTATCGGTGATGAATAGATGCCAAAAAATAAAGCACCAATACACATCATCCCATCAATGCCGATATTCACAATCCCTGCTCGTTCCGATAAGTAACCGCTCAATGCTCCAGCCAGTAATATGGCTGCAAACATCAAGAAGCCATCAAACAATATGCCCATATCTATCATACAATTGACTCCTTATTAGGATTATTTTTATTTAAACGAACCGAAATTCGTTTTAAAAAGAATTGTTTATTTTTTAATCTTAGTTGTTGATATTTTTGGTAAATTTGGTGTCGATAAAAACGATATTTATTTTTCGTTATTTTTTGGTTTGAGCAACGAATCCCGAATTTTTTCATTTTTGCTACCAAAAATTGTTGATCAAAACAATAGTCGGAGTCGGGTGACAAATTTTTATGCTTTAGATAATAAATCGTAGTGCTAGCATCATCTAAATCTTGATTAACGCTATTAATATAGTTTTGGTAATTATCAGCATAAACTTTGCCTCTAAATATGCGTAGGTACCATTTAAATGGCACTAAAAAATAAAAGATGCTAATAACTGCCGCCCCATAAACAATGATGCCAAAAATAGCATCAGAAATTGATGGATCAATCCCATAATTAGTTGACAGGGCTGCTTTGGTACCATCAATCATGCCAAACAAACATGAAATTGGTAAAATGGCCCAAGGATTGGACATCGCAATTAATCCTACCGATATACCACTAAATCCTTGTTGCGGAATCGATTTCGCAGCTACTTGAATGGGCATGGTAGTAGCATTACCTAAGTAAACCATCATTCCTAGTATTCCTGCAATCATCCCAGAAATACTCATTGCTAATACTTGATTTAATTTAACTGAATAGCCAACATATTGAGCTCCAAAAACCGACATCCCAGTATTAATGATTTTTTTGCCAAAAGTAGTATAAGTCAATAAAACAACGGCAAAAATCGTAACAATAATTGCCAAAATAATTAAAGGTAATCATGAGTTACCATTAGGAGTTTGTAGTACCAAATTAATTGTGTTTTGTCCATTTAAATGACTTAAATCCATTGTGTATAAATTATCTGAACCAATTAAACATAATTTAGCGACCATCATAATTCCAATAAAATAAATAATTCAGTTCAACATAATGCTAGAAACTACTTCATTCACATTAAAGTAAGCTTTGAGCACACCAATAATTGTCGCAATTACCCCAGCGGTTACAATACTTACTAATAACAATAATAGTTGACTTAAGCCGTTGGGTATATGCACCATGTGTTGAGCCACGATCGTAGCCACCACTCCGCCAAACATCATTTGTCCAGAAATACCAATGTTAAACAAACCACATTTCATCGCGATAAGAAAAGCTACGGCAGCAACAGCAAAAATAGCAATCATCCCCATTGTATTATTAACCACATCAGGATGCGAAAATGGCGATTTGAAAAACTGTACAAAAATTTTACCAAATAATGAACCATCATGATAAATAATAGATGTTACTGCCAATGCCAACACCATGGCAATTAAAATCGTTAGAAAAGAAATTAAAATACTTTTAAAGCCTTTTTTTCTTTTATCACTATGTAAGAATTTACCACCATAAAATTTCAACATTTGTTTCATAACTAGGCTCTCGCTCCTTTATGACTACCAATATGACGTCCAATCATGGCACGAGTGGTGTGTCGTGTTGGACCATAATAGGTAATTTGACCTCGTGACATTACCATAATGTCGCTAGCTATTTTAAATATTTCATCTAATTCGTACGAAATTAAAATAACTGCAGAACCTTTTTTAGCATCGGCAATAATATGATTATGCACTGCTTGAATCGCCCCAATATCCAATCCTCTAGTTGGCTGAACATAAACAATCAATTTATGTGGGCGACTAATTTCACGACCAAAAATCAATTTTTGTTGATTTCCACCTGATAAACTGCGAGCAAGTGACTTACCACCATGTGCACCACGTACATCAAATTTCATACAAATATGATTAGCGTATTGAGCAATCATTTTCTTATTTAAAAATCCAAAACGCGAAAATGGTTTGGCATCAATTTGGGGTGTAACACAATTAAAAGCAACTGTTTCATCTAATAATAAACCATATTTATGACGATCTTCAGGAACGTGGGCGACACCTAATTTATAAATATCTTTAACCGTTAAATTACTTAAGTTATGGACGGTTTTAATCTTGTCAGACTGAATTAGCTTAATTTCACCACTAGTTGGTTTGAGTAATCCGCCAATAACCAACGCTAATTCAGTTTGACCATTACCCTCGACCCCAGCAATCCCTAAAATTTGACCAGCATGCACGTTGAAAGAAATGCCCCTAAGTGCCTCAACTTTTTCAGTCGATAAACGTGGAGCATGCAAACTATTAATTTGTAACACAATTGGTTGTTGTTTATCTTGGTAAGCCAACATCGGATTGTTTTCATCTTTTAATTTATGGCCCACCATGGCATTCGCCATTTGATCAACGGTAGTTTGACGGACGTCAAACTCACCAACTTTTTGACCCAAGCGAATAACCGTTGCATTGTCAGCTACTGCTTTTACTTCATTTAATTTATGAGTGATAATGATAATGGTTTTACCTTGTTTTTTAAATTGCAATAACATTTTTAAAAAATCTTTAATTTCAGCATCACTTAAAACGGCGGTTGGTTCATCAAAAATTAAAATATCAGAATCACGATAAAGTAATTTAATAATTTCCACACGTTGTTGTTCGCCGACACTGACATCCGCTAGTTTTTTTTGTAAATTAACATGCAGATTATATTTTTGCATTAATTTACGAATTTTAACTTCTGCTTGATGTTTATCTAAAAAACCAAAGCGTTTAGTAATTTCTGCTCCCAAAATAATATTTTCTAATAATGTAAAAACTTGCACCAACTTAAAATGTTGATGCACCATTCCTAATCCTGCTTTCGTAGCATCTTGTGATGAATTGAAATTCAGAATTTGCCCATTAATTTTAATGTGACCGTAATCAGGACGATAAACTCCAAAAAGAATTGACATTAAAGTAGATTTGCCAGCTCCGTTTTCACCAATGATCGCATGAATGGTATTAGTTTTTACTTTGAGAGTGATATCTTTGTTAGCGATGATAGAACCATTAGCAAATGTTTTAGTGATCCCTTGCATTTCAACCGCAAATGCTGTTTTGGCATATTCTGCTTTGATATCATTTTCTTGAAATTTATTAATTCTTTTCATACTAAATTCTCAATTGCATTAAATCTTTACTTGAAATATGATCCTTATCAAAATAATTAATCGATGTAGACGAACCTGATGGTGAAAATGCAGTAAATTGATGACATATGAAAGAATATGTGTCTTCACCAGGAACAGGTAGTTTGTTAGTTACATCACGAATGAAACTTAATAAATAAGGCAAAGCAGCATCACTTGGCCTAATCCCATCGTTTTGAACATCGCACACAGTTAAATATCCAAATGAACCAATTTTTGGCATTGAGTCACTCGATACTTGATCTAAATTTGGTGATTGGTTCAAATCATTAGGTCAATGAGCCATAGCTAACGAAAGTATCTTTGAAGTAATGTAAGCAATATTTTTGGTTGCAGAAAATTTGATAATTTTATTGTTACCACTTACATCTGTATAAGTTGAAATATCATTAATGGTCTGATCGTCTTCTTGAGCAGTATCTACTCCCACTACAATACAATCGGCACTAGCGGCTTTAATTTGTCTAACTGTATCGATCGTTTGTGGACCCGCTACAGGTAAAATCGCATCGGCTCCTCTTTGTAGTAATGCTTTGACAAGCGGTGCGCCATCCCCAATCGAAAATGAATTACTAAATCAAGAGTCTTTTGCCCCTAAATTAATAATATTAACTTTATGTTGTTCGGGATTAGTTCAATGATTAGCTGCAGCTATTTCATTAATGTAATTATTTCAAACCTGAACACCGTATTCAAATCCGCCCATATAAATAGTCACTGACGGAATTGCGACTCCACCAAACATCCCGATTCGCAAACCACCACTCTTGTACTCATCAAAATTATCATTTAAATATTGACAAGTAGCAATCGCACTCATAAAAGCTACTTCATCAGAACGGAAAACAACTGAAGCAATATTTTTATCATCTGGGGTGTTTGCATCCAACAAAATATAGCCAGCTTTTTGGTAAATATCTTTGGATTTACCTTTAAAATTAGCTAAACCTGTTTGGTGCATGTAACCTGGTAAAACAAGACTTTTATAACCACTTTCAATGAGATTTCCATAAGCAATTCAAAAATCGTTGGCATTATCAGTCGACGGTTTACTACCATTAGCTGTACCTGGTTTATTGGGATTATAGGAACTAATTGGTTCGTGGGCGTCAACATGGTCAGGTCGGTTATATCAATCATCAGTTCAAATTCAATCTACCAAACCTTGATAACCGCTTTGGTTAAAGCTTTTGTCTAACACTTGATGTGTAGCTCCATCAATTACCAAAGCTGCATAATTGAATTTTGCTTGTTTGTCAGTTTGACTGGCAAATGAAATTGAATCCCCTGGTGTAAAAAAAGGAGTGGGATCAGTCGGCACATTTCATTGGGTATTTTGTGGCGTTTCGTCATAATAACTAATCGTCGCCTTAGGATGATTAAAATCAATAAATAAATCAGTATGATCAAAAGCAGCTAGCCCAAAAACTAAACCAAAACTACCTAATAAAGCTGTCAGTGCTCCAATAGATTTAATAAGTGCAGATTTATGAAATTTCATAATTAATTTTGCTGCTTTTATTATGTACTAAAATGTTAATTTTGAAAAGAAAAAATTATGGCAAAGCAGAATTACTCAGACATCATTTTTAGCATTGAATTTATGATTAAATAATTTTTTTATTAGCTGTCAAAGTATCAATAATCGGATTGGGGTCTATTATCCCGATTCGTAATACTTTAATCCGATCAAAATCAATGATGGTAGAAGGCATTTCGCTTTGTTGTTGACCCTTAACAATAATTAAATTAAAGGCATGCTTCTTAAATATGTTAGCCGCTTCGTGGGCGTCATAAATAGGGTGATGTCTTGAAAGATTAGCACTAGAGGAAAATACTTTATTGGTCATATTAATCAACTGTAATAACTTTGGGTGATTAGGCATACGATACCCAATTCCATTTTTAATAATAGTTAATCCTCCTGGCCAATATTTTTTGAGAATTTGCTTTTCTAGTTCGCTTAAATGTTCAATTTCGTCAATCGAACTAATAAAACGAATTAACTTTTTGTTACGGCTACGCTTCTTTATAGTGTAAATTAAGTTGGAACTTAAACTAATAATACCTAGTACCGTATCGGTTTCCACAATTGCCGCCTTATTATTTTTTAATTCAAAGGCAATTTGTTCTAGTTCGCTTCAATCATAAATACGCATAATTATTTGTTTCTTGCATTTTCATACAGGGAAACTATAATACAAATTACCTATGAATATAAAGAATTTAAAACCAGCAGCTGTATGAGAGTATTTTTATAATATTTGTCAAATCCCCCATGTATCATTATCCACTCATCAAATCGTCGATTATTTGAAAGAAGAATTAGAACGATTAGGCTATTCTCCATATGTGGATAAAGCTAATAATATTTTTGTTCGTAAACCTGCTTATAAAGGTTATGAAAAAGCACCAGTGGTATTATTGCAAGGACATACGGATATGGTTGGTTCGAAAGACCCAACATCTCAACATGATTTTTTTAGAGATCCAATTAAAACGCTGATTACCGACGGATGAGTCCATGCCAAAAAAACTACCTTAGGTGCTGATAACGGTATAGCTATAGCGATTATTATGGCGATTTTTGCCGATCGTTCGCTCAAGCATGGACCATTAGAAGCCTTATTGACTTCAGATGAAGAAATTGGAATGGTTGGTATTCAAGCTTTTGATATTAAAAAGATTCAAGCTAAATACATGATTAACCTTGATAACGAGAACGATCAAGAAATTTGTATTGGTTGCCCAGGGAACATTGATGTTGAAACAGAACTTTTTTTTAAGCGAGAAACTAAATCAAAACCTCACACCACTAATCTTAGAATTGAAGTAAAGGGCGGTATCGGCGGACATTCTGGCCAAACGATTGGTCAAAAAAGAGTTAATGCTATTAAGGAAATCTTTAATATTTTGAATTTTATTCGCGCCGAATGCCCAATTTCGCTAATTAAAATAGATCGATCTGGGGTTGCAAAAAATAACATTCCCTATGAATGTGCTGCTCAAATTAATGTAAATGAAGCTGATGTTCCCAAAATTAAAAAAATTATTGATCATGAATTTGAAATGATACGTCAAGAATATTCGTTAGAAAAAGATATCCAAATTATTTGCAACCCATCGCCAATCAAAGTATTACCGATGTCAGCAAAAGACTCTGATTTAATTATCGGTGTTTATGCTGGTGTTCCTAACGGTGTCCATAGTTTCAATTGAAAATACAATGTACCTGAAACTTCTAGTAACCTGGGTTTGATGGAAACAAGAAAAAATAGTGTGTGAGCTAAATTCATGGTTCGTTCATCATATGACCAAGCCCAAATGCGTTATGCTAACCGCATTAAATTCTTATTTAACAGTGTTGGTGGGAAAGCTACCCAAACCGCTTTTGTATCGGGTTGATTACCAAGAGAAAATGATTTAGCCAATATTTATCAAAAATTTTATAAAAAAACATTCAAGAAAGATGCCAAACAAGTTTTGATCAACGGGGGAGTTGAACCAGCTTTTGTATTAAGCAAAAAGCCTGAGATGCTTGGTATTTCTATTGGCCCACTAATGGAAGAAGTTCATACCAAAAATGAACGTTTAAACATTGAATCCACCCAGAAAATTTACAAATTACTCGTGTCATTTTTGGCGTCGCTGAAAGCATAAGCATTCCTTTATGTACCAGTTATTATGTGTTACCATAGTGGTAATCGTATTTTTATTGTCTGGTGCAATTCAAAAGTAACCATTCACCGCAGGAATATTATTTCCGCGGTGAATGGTTACAATAAAATCACGATGTCTATTTTATCTGTCTTATAATAGTCACCAAACCAAATGGCGTCTATGGCGAAGCTGGCTAACGCACCTGACTGTGACTCAGGCACTCATGGGTTCAAGTCCCATTAGACGCCCCATTGAAAATTTTAAACAGGGGTACCAATCGATGTGATTGGTTGAGAAATACCCTTAAACCTGATCGAGATAATGCTCGCGGAGGGAGTTCAACATTTTGAATAAATCCTTCTGTAAATAATTTTTATAGAAGGATTTTTGTATACCATGCAACAAAGTAATAAAAAGAGTCAAATTTATTGATTAGTATTAACTGGAATTTTAATGAGTATTACTTTAGTATTGAAAGTAATTTTCCATTTCATTCCAATCATTAATGGCTATGGGATGGAACTATATCTCATTGGTTACATATACGGACTAATCTTAATAGATGATAATAAATGAAAGTATACATTTTGAGGAATTACCCCTTGATTGTTACTAGTTATGCCACCATCAATTGTTAATTTTTGGGATTTACTATTGGAATATATTTTGTCTTTGTATATCTTTATGCCATTCATATTTTGAAGTAAATTAACCAAAAACAAGCGCAATACTAAAAAATCTTTTGTCATTGAAATTCTGTGTTTTAGTGCATTAATAACTACATTAATATTTGTCAAACTATTCATTCATACAGTCGCTGGAGTGTTGTGATGAACACCCAATGATTGGTACGGTAGTTTTATTTTTAATTTACCTATTTATGGGGTAACGTTAGCAATTGTTTTACCCGTGGCAATTATCATTTATCGACCAATTGTGAAGATGATCCAAAGTGATAAAACAATTGCACAAGCAAATCCATAAATAAGTAATTGTTGTTTTACAAGATGATATGTACGGCGAATATGTACTGTTAAGGAAAATATTGAAATTACTTGATTATTTATGTGTTGAATTATCTGCTTAAGTGTGATTTTTGGTTCCACTTTATTTAACCTGTCTTAGGATGATATATTTTGCATAAATAATATGTGTTATGATTAATATCCACACTAACGGCCCGTTGGTGAAGCGACTTAACACACCGCCCTCTCAAGGCGGCATTCATCGGTTTGAATCCGATACGGGTCACCATTGGGATGTAGCCAAGCGGTAAGGCTTCGGATTCTGAATCCGACATGCGGTGGTTCGAACCCACCCATCCCAACCAGATGTTAGATTCAAATTTATAGTAACTATTCACCAAAATCCTCGTATGCTTATATTCACTTGGTAAATGTTAATCGTTTTTGAAATTTACAAATCGATGAAATAATAATGCTTATTTTGAAAATTTTATAATTTTACTGGGTTAGATCTTGCTTTACATTATTGGTCACACATTCATATGATGATGAGTAGTTACATGTTTAATTAACAAAAATAATCAAAACGATTATACTTTTAGTCTGCTCGAGTGGCGGAATGGCAGACGCAGTAGACTCAAAATCTACCGGAGGCAACTCCTTATGGGTTCAAGTCCCTTTTCGAGCACCATACATCAATTCATAACATTAATAACAAAAAAATAAAATTAACTCAAATTTTATATTATTTGTAATGTTAACAAGAAGTAAATATAAACATATTATTTCCGCGGTGAATCGTTACATTTCTGTGCATCATTTTTCTTTAAAAGCATTTAAATCGTGTCAAATCATGCATTTAAGTCTACCAAAGTAGACGTAGTCCATAAACAATTAGTAAATTGGGAAGAAAAAATGTCTACAGATAATTCTGTCGACATTCAATTCTAATTAAGACTTATACCTAAATTTAGTATTAAAACCCATGGTGGCTCCGGAGGGATTTGCACCCCCCACACACGGATTTTCAGTCCGTTGCTCTACTACCTGAGCTACGGAGCCGTGGCGGTCTCAACGGGAGTTCAACCCGTCTCTTCCCCGTGACAGGGGGAAATAATAAGCGATATACCATGAGACCTTTGGTTGCGGAGATGGGATTTGAACCCATGACCTTCAGATTATGAGCCTGACGAGCTACCAAGCTGCTCTACTCCGCGAACTGGCGGACATTGAGGGATTCGAACCCCCGCGCGATTTGCATCGCCTCTCGGTTTTCAAGACCGAACCCTTCAACCACTTGGGTAAATGTCCGACAAAATTATTGATTTGGTTAAGGCAATGTGTCATTAGTCGTAAAACCCTGCCACCGTTTTAACCACTAATAATTGTATATAGTTTTTTATATTTAAGTTAGATTATTTGAATTAGCGTTTTGTTAGACATCACAACAAGTAGTTACTCTAATTCCTAAATAACATCTTAAAGAGTCTTGATAATGACCTCCAACGAAGGCAAATTATTGATGTTTACTATTAAACTAAAAAACGAGCAACATCAATAATAATGTGTTCGATCGTTTTTGCAATGTTAGGAATATTTTGTTGTCATTTTTTCGCATTTTTTTCATCAAGAAATATTACATCACTAATAACCTTAACAAAAGCACAACTAACCTTATTATGTAAACAAGTATGGGCAATTGCTGCACTTTCCATGTCGATCGCAACCGCTTTTTCATCGATTTGAAAATTTTTAATATTGCTTTGGTTAATAAATGTATCACCACTAATTAATTTTCCACCAGACAAATGATTACCATATAACTTTAAAATATTCACTAACGATTTGTTTAATTGTTGATCAACATCAAAATCAGCAGGTTGCTGCGGAATTTGATTTAATCGATAACCAAAGGCAGTCAAATTTACATCATAATAACTAACAACATTAGGAATAACTATATCACCGACAGCAAGATTGGACGCTAAACCACCACAAGAACCAACGTTAATTACGGTAGTAACCTTAAAATGACCAATTAATATTTGAGTAGCCATCGCCGCATTAACTTTACCTACTCCGCTATAAACTAAATAGACATGATTATCAAAAAAATTAAGAACATACACCTCATAGCCACTCACGATGTTCGTATGCACATCAGGTATTTTTTTAAGTAAATTTGATGACTCGCTAGCTAAAGCAACGATAAAACCGATCATTATTCACTAATTATAATGGTCACTTATCTCTTTGTATAGTTTATCGAAAGCCAACTCAAGATTAGTTTTAGCTAATTTAACATAATCAAGTCGGTTTTTGACATCCGCAGCAGTACGAGCAGGTTCTAACTTATCGGCACAGTAAATTACCATATCTAGTACTGATGGTTTTTCACTTTTAATAACGTGATTCGCAATGGCGTTTAAAATATCTTCATCACGAATGTTAAAATATTTTTTAGCATATTGAGCACTGGCTAATCCGTGTAAAGTATGCGTTGTAGGATATTTACTTTTATCCCAATGCTTTACCAGTCTTTTAATTTGTACACTCGACATTTCTTTTGCGACATCATGATACATCGCCGCAATATAAGCTTTTGAAGCAAGTATTGGTGAAATAGTTTTAGCAATTTGAACTGCTAAGTGTGCCACTCGTAATGTATGTTGAAAGCGTCGTAACGACATTAAAGGTTTAACTTGATTAATTACATATAGTCCGAAAGTAGCAATATATTCGGCAACCGAAGAAGTTAAATATTTAATTTTTGGTAATTGTCGTAAAGCACTACTTGATGTAGGAATAAAATTAATATCAAGAAATTCAGCAGGAATATCTTTTTTAAATTTATCATTGTTGCGCTTAATTACAACTAAATTAACAAATTTAAGAATAATTTGTCAGTCCTTTCATTTTTTAAAATCTAAATAGCGATCGGTACCAATAACGAAGTAAAGCAGTACATTAGGATAAAGTTTCTTAAAATATCTGATGGTGTTAACAGTGTATGACACAGATTTATCTTTTTGTTTAATTTCGTAGTTAGAAATTTCTACGTCTTGATAATGACTAAACATCAATTTAAGCATCGTCATTCGATCTTTAGTGGTAGCAAAAGGCAAATGAGTTTTTAACGGTGGGTTTTTACTAGGAATAATAATAAATTTTTTAAATTTATATTTTTTTTTAATTGCTTTATAGATTGATAAATGACCAGTATGTACTGGATCAAAAACCCCGCCAAATAACATAATTTTATTCATGTCACAATTATAACTGCGACATTAGTTAATTTAATCGTACTTAAATTTATTTTTTGCTCAAGTCATTAGTTAAACATAAAATGTTGCACTTGAATTTAAAATTCACTACTTGCATTTTTTTAATTCAGATTTAAATTCATCAAAGTATAATTCTCCCATGCAATTACATAGGGGGGGGGATTGGTTCACTAGTGCGATAAGCACTACGTTTATCGCTCTTTTCAAAAACAAGATCTTATTTTTTTTGAGATCTTGTATTTTGCTATTAATTTCCAAAATTAGGATCAAATAAAAATATGAAACTAAAAAACTGATGAGGCATTTCGACATTAATACTAACCACAATTGGAACAGCTATCCCCGTTGCTTTAACCACTAGTTGTGTTGAAAAGAGAGATTGGGTTTTCAA
>JAITJR010000051.1 GCA_031278855.1 Mycoplasmataceae bacterium
ATAATCTCTACCATGGAAAATTTAACATCTAAAGAAATTTTAGAAATGTCTGAACAAGAATGACAAGATTACCGTAATAAATCTTGGACTCGTCGTCGTGAATATTACGCTAAGGATGTGCCAGATTGATATTTAAAAGATCAGGAAAATTTTGCTCAATTTCTAGAACGCCGACAATCTAAAGATAATCGCGGCAAATAGTATTAATACTATTTACCCCAACATGTACACACATACGTGCGACCATATTTAGCGAAGCTAAATAAAAATCATGCATCGATTGTGTTATGAGGATTTCAGGGTGGTGAATTAGTAGGTTTTATAAATTCTAAAAATGATTGATATTTATAAAGTAAATATAAGAATATTATTTTCGTGGGTAATCGTTACATAATATTAATTTTATTAATTAAAAAGAATTTTCTGGAATGTCTATTTAGACTCTAAGTGATAAAGTCGGGTTATAACCAGATAACAAATTTCTGTATTTGTAGCAATATCTAGAAATTATGATTGCTATTTTTCTTAAATTTAGTTCAAACTGATAAATGATGTATTGATAAAATAATTAAAAAAGTATAGTGTAGTTTATTAAAAAGGTATAGCCAGTATCATTAAAAAAGTATATTTTATGTATAATGTTAGTCACTATGGCTCATATAAAAAGATTAATCGAAGATAAATTTCAATCCCTATTACGGGTATTTGGAGGAGTACTAATTACTGGTATTAAAAATGCTGGTAAAACAGATATCGCAGAACAATATTGTAAGTCTATGATAGCCCTTAACATTAAATCTAATAAAGAACTATCGGCTATCAATCACGAAAATGTATTAGTAGGTGATAAACCCCGATTAATAGACGAATGACAAGAAGATGTAACAGTTTGAAATTCTGTCAAGGTAGAAATAGATAAATCTAAACAAACTGAACATTAGATCGGGTGTTGTTGCCAAAACAAAGTCAAAGTGATATTTCACCGATCCTTGTATTGCAACAGCAACACTTCATTTAAAGAGTGAAAACTTACTAGAAGATTTAAATTCTTTTGGATTCTATTTTGAAAACTTGGTAATTCGAGACTTACGAACATATGCCGATATTATGGGTGGTAAGGTATTTTTTTATACCGATACAAATAATTTGGACATTGATGCCATAGTGGAACTACCAGGTGGTAAATGATCCATTTTTGAAATTAAATTAGGTGGGTTTGAAAACATTAAAAAATCCTTAATTAACATCGACAGATTTTTAAAAAAAGTTAATGATTTTAAGAAAAAACAATTAATTTCAATTAATGTTATTACCGCAGGTAGCGAATCTTTCTTAATGAAAACCAATAACGGATTAAATGTAAATGTGATTCCGTTGGATCAGTTATACATTGATTCATAAATATTCTTTGGTTAAAGGTTTTACAACCCAATATCTTTACGATAATACACGTGATCAAAATATACTTTAGCAACATCTTGGTAAACTTTTTTACGAGCTAGTTGATTGTTTTTATCAACAGCTACTACTGATAAAACTCGCCCCCCAGTTGTGACAATAACATTATTTTGAATATTGGCTCCAGCAAAAAATATTAACGGCTTCCCTTTAACTGTAATTTTATACCCTTTTTTAAAATTACCAGGATATCCAGCGGATGTTAAAACAACATTAACACAAGCACCACGTTTTCACTTCAATTTAAACTTACTTAAATTATTTGTAACAGTAGCTTGGCATAATTTCACCAAATCAAAATTCATTAAAGGTAAAATGGATTGACATTCAGGGTCACCCATACGTACGTTGTATTCCAAACATTTACAGCCATCTTTAGTAATCATGACACCAAAAAAAATAAAACCATGGTAATCTAATTTTGTCTTTTGAATCCCTTTTAATGTGGGTAACATGATATTTTCCGTAAAGTCCGTCATCGTTTTTTTATTTACATTAACGTTAGGACATACCGCTCCCATCCCGCCTGTATTCGGTCCTTTATTATTTTCATTAATAGTTTTGTGATCTTGAGCGGATATCAAAGGTACGATTGTTTTACCATCGGTTACACAAATAATGGAGGCTTCTACCCCGCTTAAAAATTCTTCAACTACAATTGTTTTCCCAGCATCTTTAAAAATGCCATCAACCATGAAACTATTGATCGTAGCTTCTGCATCTTTAAAATTATTACAGATTTCTACTCCTTTACCTGCTGCTAATCCGTTGGCTTTAATCACCAATGGATATTTTGCCGTTCTTAAGTATGTAACAGCGGCATACGCATGAGTAAAAGTTTTGTAATCAGCGGTTTTTACACCAAATTCATTCATGAAGTTTTTCGCATATATCTTACTGCCTTCTAATTTTGCAGCTGCTTGGGAAGGCCCAAAAATGCATAATTTATTTTGCTTAAATAAATCCACAATCCCTGCTACTAAAGGATTTTCTGGACCCACAATTGTTAAATCAATCTCATTATCTTTGGCAAATGATAATAACTCATCATGTGTATATAACTGCACATTACAACATTTATTAGTCATTTCAGTGCCAGCATTCCCTGGTGCTGCATAAATATTGGTTACTAATTCTGATTGTGATAGCTTCCATGCCAATGCATGTTCGCGTCCGCCAGAGCCGATAAGTAAAATTTTCATAATTCAAATATTTTAATATTAATTAAGTAACAATGTAACAAAACATAATTTAAATGTTTTGTTAATAATTCCTGTAAAATTATTTAGCAATGGCAGCGAATCGCAATCATCATACTCTCCAAAAATTATCTAAATCACTAAAAAAAGCAAGCCCGTCCCCTATTAATGTCATACCAGCCAAGAAAAAAATAGGCTTTGTTTCAGCGATTAGTTTAGTGATTGGTTCGTCAATTGGAGCAGGCATCTTTATTAAGAACCATGAAATTTTAAATAATGTTCATGGTTCAATATTATTAGCGGTTTTATGTTGACTTATTGCGGTGATAGGAATTTTAGCTCTAGCCCTAACATTACCAGAAATTTGTAGTGGTATTCGTAATAACAACCAAGGCATTATTGGTTGAGTGCGAAAATTTAATAATAAATTATTTTACATGAGTAGTAAGAATTTCATGACTTATTTACACATATCGATTTATTACTTCATCATGCCTTTCTATCTCGTCATGACCTTGCAAGAAACATTTGGTTTTTCCATTCAATGATACTGATTAGTATTAATATCATTCGGTATATCAACTTGATTTATTTGAGTAACTGGTTTATCTACTAGAGCTGCTAATTTACAGAATTGAATTATTACTATTATCAAATTTCTTCCCATTGTTTTTGCTGCAATTGCAGGTTTTGTTTTATTAGGCATGGGTAAGGGAACTGATAACAATTGATGATATCCTGTCGAAGTTTATGATAACCATTTGCCCCTATTTGGTGATCGATTACCGTTCTTAGGTGTTTTAAGTTCGATTCCTGCTATTTTCTTTGCCTTTGATGGATTTTATTCTGCTGCTGGTATTCAAGGAGTAATGAAAGAACCAAGAAAAATTTCTTTAGCCTTAGGTATTGGAATGGCGATTGTTAGTACATTAGATATTGTTATTTCACTGTCACTTCTCTTGGGTACACATAGTGGTAAACTATCTGGATTAAATTTAGCTCCATGAGTTTTCCAAGTCGCAAACATTTGTGTAGCAATCGGAATATTAGGCATTATTAACGGAGTGTCAGTCTATTCAGTCCACTATTATCATGATTTGATTATCCACAACGAAATTCCGTTAGCTCATTGATTAAAATCTCGTTCTCGTAATCACAATCATACTATGGGAGTATTAGTAAGTTATGTCATTACTTCTTTTTGATTCATTATATTTACTGTCGTCGGGTTGTTTTTTCTTAATACTGGACAATATGGAGAAATACCAGGATGATCAGGCCATCATTATGGTGATGGCTACATCAACAACTTATACTCGTTTGCAGATTTGCTTGGAAATTGAAACGCTGCTTTAGCTTTTGCCATTATTATGTTTGCGGTAATTGGCGCTATGCATAATCGTAAAACTCATAAAATCCAAGTTACCCGTTCTAAATTTTTAATGCATGGTGGTATCATCAGTTTGATTCTTATAGGCACAGGAATTCTATTTATTCCAGTCGAATCAGTTGGTAATCTCATTTACATCATCGGCTACTACAATGGTTCTATTCCATACCCAACTGGAGTGCCGCACGTAAATCAGACTGATATTTTTGGGGCATCATCACAAATTGTTATGCTACTAATATTTTTAGGAATTATGTTCATCCCTGGAATTGTACGTACCTTAAACGATCACCAAAAAGGAATTGATAAAATTTCACATAAACATTATTAAATCCATTAGAATGTAATGGTTATGAAAACTACTAAATTAAGTGCTAATCAAAAAGCGATTATTGATATTATCCCTAACATCCCTAATTTCCCTATTAAGGGTGTCCAATTTAAAGATGTCACACCTATTTTGGCACATCCAAAAATTTTTAATGCTGTTATGAATGAATTAGCAAAAAAAGCTAAAAAATATAAATTTGATTGCATCGTTGCTCCTGAATCTCGTGGCTTTTTTTTCGCTATTCCTTTAGCACAAAAATTACAAATTCCTTTTGTACCTATTCGCAAAAAAGGGAAATTGCCACGTGCTACCATTTCAGTAACTGAAACAATTGAATACAATAAAGTATCATTCGAAATTCATAAAGATGATATTAAGCCAAATACTAAGGTTTTAATAATGGATGATTTGATTGCAACTGGTGGTACGATTAGAGCCATAATCAAATTATTAAAATCACTGAAAGCTAAACCAATAGCAGCTTTATTTTTAGTAGAACTACCAGAATTACAAGGCAGTAAAGAAGTTGCTAAAAATCATATCCCGATGGATACAATAGTCAAATTATCTGGTAAATAATTTTAATGCTTAAAATGACGAATCCCAGTAAACACCATCGCAATTTGGTGCTCGTTTGCGGCATCAATCGATGCTCGGTCTTTTAATGAACCACCAGGCTGAATAATCGCTTTAATACCATATTTGGCTGCTTCATCCACTACGTCTCTAAAAGGGAAAAAGGCATCAGAGGCAAGTACTGTCGCTCCTTTACCACGTTCAAGAGCATCAATTGTTGGTCAAATCCGATTTACTTGTCCGCCGCTAATGCCGACCGCTATACCATCACGAGCCACTACAATACCATTAGATTTAACGTATTTAACCACTCGCATGGCAAATAATAAATCATCGATTTGTGCCTTGGTTGGTGATAATTTTGTTACGACTTGCAGTTGATCCATGAATTTTCGATCTTCCGCCTGCACTAGTAAACCACCATCGACCGAAACCATAGCATAAACATCCTGTGGTTTGCGACGAAATTTAATTACCCGTAAATTCTTTTTTGTTTTCAAAACACACAAAGCATCTTCGTCATATTCAGGAGCAGCAATAACTTCTAAGAAAATTTCAACCATTTTATCAGCCACACTTTTAGTTACTTTACGGTTAAAAGAAATAATGCCACCAAAAATACTTTTCGGATCCACATCGTGAGCTTTAGTGTAAGCATCCATGCTATCTTTACCGATAGCAAACCCACACGGTGTATTATGTTTTAAAGCACAGCAGGCTGGTTCATCAAAGTCGCACACAGCTTTCCAAGCTATATCAACATCTTTAAAATTATTGTATGATAACTCTTTGCCATTAAGAATTTCAAAAGTATTCATCGCTCCATCCACTAATGTGGAACCATAAAAACTAGCAGATTGATGCGGGTTTTCACCGTACCGTAACAACTGTTTTTTTTGGAATGATGGGCTATAAAATTCTGGATATTCATCGGTTGACATAAATTGACTAATGGCACCATCATAAGCACTGATTAAATTAAAAACTTTAGCAGCCAATTGACGTTGGAAATTAACATCTAGTGAATTTTGTGCAATTTTTTGTTGCACTATTTTATAGTCGTTCTTATCACAAATGACTACAACATCATGAAAATTTTTCGCCGCCGCCCTTAACATCGCGGGTCCGCCAATATCAATGAATTCTATTTTTTGTTCAAAAGTAATGTTTTCCTTTACTTTTTTAAAAAATGGATACAAATTCACAATAACAAAATCAATCAGTTTTATATTGTGCTCATTAATTTTATCCATGTGTTCTGGATTGCCACGAATAGCCAAAATGCCAGCATGTATTGTGGCATGTAATGTCTTCACGCGGCCATCTAACATTTCTGGAAATTGAGTGATTTCACTTACTTCTAATACTGGGATATTGTTTTCTTTCAAAAAACGATAGGTTCCACCTGTAGAAACAATTTCAATGTCTTTGGATACTAAAAACTGAGCGAACTCCAAAATCCCATCTTTATCGTAAACACTGATTAAGGCACGTTTTTTCATATAAATTTAATTATGATAAAATAATTCCGATCAACTTTCATTTGTCTTACGGTAATTATGATATGCTAGTTTCATCTTAATAGTAATGCCTATTAATAATTTTTCTTAGGTAATTCTTGGAAATAAGCCTGTGGATGAGCACAAACTGGGCAAACCATCGGAGCGGTTGTGCCATCATGGTGATGACCACAATTTTGACATTGTCATGTAATCGATTTAGGACGCTTAAATACTTTATTGCTTTTCACGTCTTCAAGTAAATCAAGGTAACGCTTTTCATGAATAGCTTCAATTTTAGCTACCCCTTCCATTCGGGCAGCAATGTCAGTAAAACCTTCTGCTCGTGCTGTTTTAGCCATATCTTTATACATTTGTGATCATTCATAATGCTCACCACTTGCAGCATCTAATAAGTTAATGGATGTGACAGGCATACCACCGTGGAGTGCCTTAAATCATAATTCAGCGTGCTCCTTTTCATTTCCAGCAGTTTCTTCAAAAATCTTTTGGATTTGAACATACCCATCTTTCTTAGCTTGTGAAGCATAGTAACCATACTTCATTCGAGCTTGTGATTCACCCGCAAAAGCAGCTCATAAATTTTTTTCTGTTTGAGTCCCTTTAAGTGATTTTGATGTTGATTTTTTCATAGATTTATTCCTTCTTAATGTTCCATTAAATTATAGTAGGCACAATGATTTTGAATGTAAATTAAAAATAAATATAATACTAAGATTCAAAAGTTAAATGCTTGGGAGTTAGATTATTAAACAAAGCTATTCAAATCAAACTAGATCATTTAATTCCATTTCAGTCGTTGATAATGGTAGAAATATCAAGAAACAATCCACATATTTAACCAAATTTATCGACGAAATAAATTGGTTTCTTAAATTACCAAAAGAAATGCAAGAATTTGTTCCGCAATTACATAGTTATTCATTGACTGCTCCAATGTTCATAAAATATGAAAAAATAAATATACCAACATTGCATTATTATTTTTGTAATGATGCCCAAATTAATTGAACAATAGTGATAGATTTGTATAAAAAATTATTGCATAATTTTTCGATAATTAAACCTAAGAATTTTGATTATGCTTTATGAAAAGATGCACTAATTGACATCTATTTAACCAAAACCATCGTTCGTCTACTTCAGATTTCATCTAATGAATTTTTTAAACCGTTTTTCTCCTCACAAATTAAAATTAACAATAAAATCTATCCTTCTGCTCAGACAATTACTAACTATCTGTATAGACAATTAAAGCAAATATTAAAAGGTAAAAAAATTAACCAAAATTTAGCAGATATTTGTACACCTAAGAAAAAGCATATTTGTTTATTCCACGGCGATTTATGTTTTTCGAATATCTTTATAGATGATCATAATAAGACCATTAAGTGCATTGACCCCAGAGGCTCTTTTGCTAACAATAAAATGTATGGAGACATACTATTTGATTATGCTAAAATCACTCAATCAGCCCTAGGTTTATATGATTTAGTTATTGAAGATAGATATAAGCTGAAATATCAAATTGATAATATTGAGTATGAACTACAACTACCTAAAAATTATCAAATGGTTAAAACTAAATTTACAAATTTCATACCACAAAAATATCGGAAACAAATTCGTCTAATTGAAGCATTGCAATTTTTATCTATGATACCTTGACATGCAGACAAACCAAATAGACAAATTATTTTTCTATGCATTGGTGTGCAATTATTCTGTCGCTATATAGGGGGGGGAGTAAGTGATGAAAATAATTATTACCGCCGCCGGATTAGGAAAGCGTTTTTATGAACTTGGATTCATAACTCCCAAATATCAAATTATTGCCAATGGGCATAGTTTATTTTATTGGTCACTATTATCATTGCGTTCCTTATTTAATCAACCATTTTATTTAATTTTTAATAAACAAAATTACAACAAGAAATTTGTCATTGATGAATTAAAAAGATTGAAGATTCAAAAATATAAAATAATCATTTTACCAAAAGTTACTGATGGTCAAGCTACAACGGTAATGGCTATAGATAAACACATGAAACCAGATGATAGCATTGTTATTTACAATGTAGATACATTTATTAAACCTGGCATAATCAATAAAAATATTTTTAAGCATGACGGGAATATCACAACAGCTAAAGCTAAAGGCGATCATTGATCATTTGTAAAATTAGGTAGGAACGGACTAGCAACAGCTACTTCTGAAAAGATAAGGATTTCATCTAATTGTTCTATCGGTTCATACTATTTCAAGTATTGAAGTGATTTTAAAACCGTATACAAGAAATTTAGACATGAAATAAAAAAACAATTTAAAGAAGCTTATATCGCTCCTATGTACCAATATCTAATAAACATAAATAAAAAAATTGGTGTTCATAACATTAAAATGTCAGACATCGTTTCATTAGGTACACCCAAAGAAGTATTAAAATTTGACAAATATTTTGCCAAAAATAATCGGTAAACTAAATTTTGAATTCGATGGGCTCACAATTTATCGGGGTTAATGTTAATGCGAACGGATTTTCATTAAGAAAATAAAAACGAAACAAACGCCCCACTCAAGAATGAGCAATGACAACGACAGTTTTATTTTTATGCTTTTTTATTATTTCTTCGATGAATGGTTTAATGCGTTTGAAATACATATCTTGAATTTTTTCCACATTCATTCCTAGATCAGAGTTCAAATATCAATCAAACATATTTAACATATCTTTTTGTAATGTTGGTTTTAGTTCTAACTTACCAAAATTACGCTCTTTTAATCGATTGTCTATTTTAATTTTTAATTTACGATTAGTCGCTAATCACTTAGCGGTCGTTTTAGTTCGACTCATTGGGGAAACGTAAATAAAATCAATTTTAGTATTTTTGAAAGTTGCAACAAGTTGTTTAGACTGTTGTATACCGATTCTAGATAACGGGACATCCGTGCTGCTTGTTCACACTTTTTTAACATTAGTTTTGGTTAGTCCATGTCGAACAAAATAAATGTGTGTCATTAATTTACCAATTTTCTATGATAAATATAGCATAAATATGCATAAAATAAAAAACCAAGCCATTTATCTAGATTGAGGAATAGGGCATATTTACATTAATAAATTGTTAAAAACTAAATAAAAATTATTTAGGTTATGGCAGGAATATTCAGTTTATTAAACTTTAGTAGAATTCAATTATAAACATTAACATTTAATCAATCAATTGGATACGCTATTAATGATGCAAAAGCAATAGCCGATATGTATGTTGTTATTCATATACAAAAAATTGAATTATCGGCTGTGCTTCAAGGACAAAACTTAACAATCACACAATAACACAAGCCATGGAATAAATACATTGGCAAAGTGATTTTGCCAAGAAAGAGAGATGCATTGTTTAAAATTTTAAATTTTTCAGTTTTTAGGAAACTAAATAAAACAATTAATGACAAGCCAGTAAGTAAATTTAGTGCACTAATATCAAAACATACATTCACTAATTGAAAATTAATGTTTGGATTTTCAATATAAATATGATTATGAAACACACATAACAAGATAAAACTTATTACCAAAAATAAACATGCCAGAATAGATATAGTTTTATATTTTTTTAGAGAGTTGAATAAATACAAACTAGCTCATGCTCCGATTAAATATATCATGCAAGCTCGTGCTATTCAATATAGATTCAGATAATGAAAAATATTTCATGACTTTTCTTCATTTTGTCAAAAGAAGATAACTAATCAAAAGACTATTACTACCGCAAGCGAATATCATTTGTTTATTTTTGTAAAAATTTTATTCAATAACGGAGCAATTAATGTCAATGCTAACATTATGTATAAAAATCACCAAGATGTTAATTTATCAGATAAGAAACTACCGTCGGTAAATATATTAAATGGATTGTAATCATTCAATCCGACATAGTAAAAAATAATATACAAAACAAAGCCAATAATTGTATAGATAACAGTCGTTACAAGCATTTTTAAAAAACGACTTTTTGTTAAGGATAAAGAGAATCAACCTGTGATTAGAAAAAAAGTAGTAACTCCAATGGGGAAAAATATTCCAGATTGACTAACCCAAGGCGATAGGGAATGCTGCCAAATTATGGTAAATATTAATACAAATCTTAATAACTCAACCCCCCCCCGTCGATTTACGATTTTTTTCCTTACATTTTTATGGTTGGCGCCTCTATCTTGTTTCATAGCCGTCAATTATATTTTTTTGTGTTAGTATTAATTGAATTATGTTTTATTCGAAAACTAGAACTTTATCCGTTAAATTATCCGTAGTTAAAGCACTAATTAATACATTTCTTGTGACTTTTATTGCATGTTACGGAATAGTTATGGTCGTTATTAACTATAATGATATGAATAAGAATAATGGGACTGACACAATTATTTCCATAATAAGTTGAGGATTGCTCCAAGGTTTAATATTGGCAATGTTTAACATTATTTATTCTGTTGCCACCAAAAAATACTTGACAAATAAATATGTTGATGAGACGCTCCATATTGTACATGAAGTTAAGATGCCCATCAAATTGCCGAAAGTAGTTTATGTTTATACAACGCATAATGATTTTATGCCAGCACGTTTGTTGCAAAATGCGAAGCAGACATATAAAAATTTTGAAGTTTGAATTTCTGATGGATCGGATAATTTGAAAATAATAAAAGAGATAGACAGATTTGTAAAAAAACATAAGTTTAATTTATATCGTTTGGGCGGTAAAGGTAGCAAAGATAAATCTGATAATTTAAATCATTTTTTAAAATATTCTGGAGTAGAATTTGACTATTTAATGATTGGGGATAGCGATGAAATTTTTGACAAAAATTTCATTAATTGTAATATTAGATTTTTTTACAGCAAAAAATATGAAAAACTAGCATATGTTAGTCCGCTGAATCAATGTTATAAAACTAGAAATCTATACACAAATGTAATGAGTGGTTTGGATAATATAAGTTTTATTAAAACTGATCTTATAAAGACTTTTGTTTTACGAGAATATCCGAATCTCTTTGGTGCTTCATGCTTAATTTCTGGGAAATTTATTAATAGTATGGGCGGCATTTTCCCAAATTCTGTATGTGAAGATTATTACACTGAAAATATTGCTGTTACACATGGCTGAATTGGTGCATTATCACCACTAACAGTATGCACACAAGCCTACGATATTAATATTAAAGCTCACTATTCACGAATAATGCGTGTAGTTGATTGGATAATAAAACTACGTAAAACTGATACATTCGTTAATTACAACGAAAGATATTCAGGATGGTTTTCAAGAAGTATGATTCTTTTGTTTGCACCACTTTTATTAGTAATATCCATTTTAGGTATCTCTGTAATAATTTGATGAGTCGTATTATTTTGAAATGACTTAATACACAATGTAACGTTTATTTCTATTATTTTAACTTCAATTTTATCTCTAATTGTAACTATGTCTATTGTAAATTATGATAATGCCAAAATAAATGGTATTATAAATTCGTTACTATTTCCTTTTTTTATGGTTCTTTACTCATTCAGCTTTATTTCTTATATTTGTAAGCATTGATTTAACACAATGATATTGTCTAAATATTCAAACTTTCAGCAGGGGACTCAAAAAAAATTCTTTACAAAATCACTTTCACTGGCTTTCAAAAAAATTCTGCCAGATGTCATAATGTTTATGTGTTTTTCTATTCCTACATGTTGTTTTAATATTTTTTGCACTAATTTAATGATTCATAACACTAGTTTATTGTATGTTTACATTTTAGTTAATATGATATTAGGCTCCTTATCGTTATCTTTTTTATCAACTATCATTTTATATTTATTTTCTTTTGTAAAGGTTTTTGATTACAATCCTAATAAATTTATTTACTATAAAAATAAATATGTTAGTTTTGATAGAATCAAAAACAAGTTTTATGCAGAAAACAAAAAGACTAAGCGTTTATGCTAAAAGTTATTCCGAGGAGAAAAAAAGCATCTATGAATGTATTGATCACGGGAGGGGGGGGGGTTCGTTGGCTCATGCTTTGCTAAATTTCTAATCTCTAAAAAAGTTAATGTGAAAATATTGGACAATTTAAAATACGGTTACAAAGATAATTTTGAAGACGAACCGTTACTTGTTAAAAATTTTATTCAAGCTGATATCCGAGATAAAGATTTTCAGAAATATTTAAAGGATGTAGATGTGGTATATCATTTTGCCGCTATTTCTGCATTACCTGAATGTGAATCGAATCCAACCGAAGCTTTTGATGTAAATGTAAACGGATTAGTTAATGTTTTAAATGCTTGTCGAAATTCAAAAATTAAACGCATTGTCTTTGCATCTACATCTGCAGTTTATGAAAACAATAATCCTGATTTAAAAATGACAGAAAATATGCATGTTGCCCCAAATTTAGTGTATTCTACAAGTAAATATTGTGCTGAACAAATTTGTAAGTCTTATTCAAATAACTATAAAATGGATATTATTATCGGACGCTTCTTTAATGTCTTTGGTGCACACCAAGACTTCCGTAGGGCATACCCACCTTTTACAAGCTATTTAGTTCGTGAGATATTAAACGAGAGAAAACCTATTGTGTACAACATATCTAATGTACAACGCGACTATATTTATATCGATGACTTAATGATTTATTTATACAAAATGTGTTTTGCCAGAAAAAAATATAATTCAGAAATATTCAATTTATCATCTGGTAATGGTTACTCTGCGTTGAATATTACTAAAACAATTTTTAAAATGTTAAATAAAAAAGTTTTATACACTAAAGGGAATCCGTCGGAGTTCTGGTACAAATATAAAACTTTATTTGATAAACATTTTAATCTTAGTAAAGAACGCATTAAGAAAGAAGTATATAAACATTGTATTGGGTCTAACGAAAAGATCGTCAAGGAATTTAAATATAAACCCGTTTCCCAATTAAAAGAAGGTCTAAATAACATTATTTCATATCAAAAAAAATATGGGGATTAGGATTATGCATTGCAGTGATAGATTTATTCCTCTAAACTTTCTATAATTGGGTTGTTATGCTTATTAAAAAATATTTTGAAATTATTACAAACGATCTAATTATTAATGAAAATAAGTTGAATAAATTAGATGCTGCCATTGGTGATGGTGATTATGGTTCTAATGTAGTTAAAGGTTTTAAATATATATTAGATCAATCTAGTTCGTTCACTCAAACTAGTAGTTTACAAAGTGACTTAATGACTTGTGCTAAGCAATTTATGGATAAGATTGGTGGTAGTTCTGGTTTTTTAACAGGTGTAGTGTTTATGGCATTAGCACAAAGTTTTCAAAACAAAATTACAATTACTAATCAAGATATCGGTAATGCCCTCAAAGCGGCATGCGAACGTATCAGTCAATTGGGTAAAACTAAGGTTGGTGAAAAAACGATGTTAGATGCACTTTATCCTGCTGCTATAGCTATGTGTGCTACTACCGATGTTAATATTAATTTTGTCAAAGCTGCTGAAGCTGCACACTTAGGAGCCGAAAGTACTATCAATATGAAAGCCACTAAAGGACGATCTTCATATTTGGGTGAACGTTCAATTGGTCATATGGATCCTGGCGCATGTGCTATCGCTATTATTTTTAAGTCTTTAACTAAAATTTAATCAAGGTATTAATCATGGAAATCACTAAATACATGCAAAGTATTATTAACACATTAAGTGCCAACGAAAGTAAATTAAATGATTTAGACGCTGCGATTGGCGACGGTGATCATGGCTCTAATATTTTAAGAGGGTTCAAAGCTGTTTTAGAGCAAAGTCATAATTTCACTAAAGAAAGTTTGATTGAAAAAGATCTAATGCTATGTGCTCAACAATTAATGTCTAAAATTGGTGGTAGTTCTGGTCCTTTACTAGGTTCTGCTTTTATGGCATTATCGGTTGCTTTGAAAAATAAAACTATTTTCACTAATCAAGACATTGCTCAAGGACTACAAATGGCGTTTGACCGTATTAGCCAATTAGGGAAATCAAAAATTGGCGAAAAAACAATGTTAGATGCCATATATCCTGCCATCAAAGCTATGGATGTTACTCAAGATAAATTGGACTTTACTGCTGCCGCTAGAGCAGCTGATGATGGGGCTATTGCCACTATTCCCATGCTAGCCACTAAAGGACGAGCCTCATATTTGGGTGAACGTTCAATTGGCCATATGGATCCTGGTGCATATTCTGTTGCTTTAATTTTTTCAGCACTTACTAAAGTCCAAGCAGACGTAACCGACCTCAAAATAACTACTGATAATCATCAAACAATACCTGCAAATAGTAACGATGAGTATAAACTACTTCCCATAACTAAACTAGTTAGTATTCTAGTAGTATCGCATAGCGAATCATTAGCTAAAGCTACCACACAATTTGCAAGCGAAATGAAAAATAATGAATTCACCTTTGAATATGTAGCTGGGATTGAGAATGGTAGATTTTTTGGTACAGATCCGCAACAGATCAAACAAACAATCCAAAGATTAGCCACTGATTCTGAAATCCTAATTATTTATGATTTAGGTTCATCAAAAATGAATTTAGAAATGGCAATCAGTTTATTGCCGAATGAATATACGCAACGTGTGAAAGTTTGTCACTGTGCTTTTGTCGAAGGTACGATCATAGCGGTATCGACCAACAACACTCAAAAGGCTAGCGAACTTTGTGATATAGTTGAGTCTCAAGTTAAGATTGAAAAATAAGAACACACAATGATCCCAACCACTTTCAAAGAATTCATTCTCCCTTGCACTAATGCTAATCATTGTTTGGGAGATTTATTATTTATTCATGGTTTTTGCGTTGAACATAGTTATTTTACGGCAGCTAATGAACTAGCAAAATATTTCAATGTTTACATGATTGATTTACCAGGGCACGGCGTTAATCTTGAAGGTGTAACAAGCAACGATTTAAAAATGCATAAATTAACTGACTACATTGTGTCCTATGTAAAGTTTAAAAATTTAAATAATTTTTATTTAATGGGTCATTCCATGGGCGGAGCTTTAGCATCATTAGTAGCTAATCTTATTCCTGAAAAAATTAAGAAAATGTTTTTACTTTGTCCTGCCAACCCCGCTTCTTCACATCTTGGGTTCAAATCTTTCTATATTTTTTATCCAAAAAATATGAAACAAAAAAATCGTTTATTAAAACATTTGTATGCACCTAATAATTTTGCAAAGTTTTCACAAAATCCAACCTGGGTAGAATTTAATAAAAAACAGCTTGATTTTCAATTAGCTCACTGACATCACATGAAAAAACTATTTCGAAATATGTCTATTAGTGTATTGACAAGTACTAAAAGAGCGCAAAAACATATTAATATTCCCACACTTTTAATGGTGGGTCACTATGACCGAATTATTTCGTCAAAATATACAATAAAATTTTTTAAGAAATATTTACCGACGAAGATATTGTCAATATATGAGTTTGAGCATTCTGGTCATTTAATTTTTGAAGAAGAACCACAAATTTTTGTTCAAAAAGTATTGGATTTTGCTAAATAAGTTCTAAGTCTTCAATTGTAGTAATTTTGAAATTTAATAAACTACCCTTAACTAAATTGGATTTTTTAATTTTTAATCCTAGATAAGTAAATAAATCAGTGATCCCATGTTGAACGGTAGGACAATAGATTTTTCAATACTTATATTGAAAAGTTTGCGGAGTTTGAACGATGTATTTATGTGAACGCTCTAAATAGACTGCTTGACTATTAAATTCCATAATTGAGTCATGTAGTGCCAATACTGTCGATGCATAACCACATTGACTAGCTACTAAAATATTATTAGTAATAATTGCTGGAGTGACATTGATGCGTGCTGCATCATGTGTAATGATAATATCAGTTGGGTTTATTTTAAAATTGGATGCTAAATAGTTTACACCATTTATTAACGATTTCCAACGCGCTCCCTGACACCCATTACAAATAAGTAAATTCTTATATTTAGATCCAGTTAAATATTTTTGAAATTGTTGCTTATATTGATCATTAATGACTAATAAAATTTTATCGATTTTTTTGGTTTTTAAAAATGTATCTAAAGCATATAAAAACATTGGTTTATTTTTAATGCAAAATAATGGTTTTATTGGTGTTTTTTTAAATCGTTCACCTATCCCTGCTGCTAATATAATGCCGTATACCATAAATTTACTTCTGCTCAATTAAACCATGTTGTAATTTAGTGAGTTCCACTAAATTTTTCATTAACATTGTTACGGTCATCGGACCAACGCCTCCTGGTACTGGAGTAATATATTTGGCTACTTTACTAGCTGATTCAAAATCAACATCACCGCATAAGCTACCATTCGCATCATGGTTCATTCCAACATCAATTACAGTGGCACCACACTTAATATATGAGTCGTCAATTATTTTAGGCTTGCCAACTGCACAAATCAAGATGTCAGCTTCCTTACAAACTTCGTGCAATCTTTGCGTCTTGGAATGACACAACGTTACAGTGGCGTCATCCAACAATAGTAAAGAAGCCATCGGTTTACCGACGATATTGCTTCGACCCACTACCACAGCTTTCTGTTCTGAAATAGGAATTTGGTAATGCTTCAAAAGTTCAATAATGCCAGCTGGAGTGCACGGCTTTAAATGTACATCAGTTTTACGAGCAGTTCATAATTTACCGATATTTGATAGATGGAAACAATCGACATCTTTATCTGGGTTAATATGAGCAATGATATTAGTTTCGTTAATATGCATCGGTAACGGCATTTGCACCAAAATACCGTTAACACTCTTATCAATATTTAATTCGCCAATTAATCTTAATAATTCCGCATTGTTTGTTTCCATCGATAATTTACGTAATTCTACATCAACATGCAGTTCATTACCCAAACGCATTTTATTACGTATATAAACATTACTAGCTGAATTAGAACCTATTTGTAAAATTACTAATTTAGGAATAATATTTTTAATTTTAAGATCTGTAATTTGTTTACGAAGTTCATCGCAAATGTAGCGAGAAACTTTTTTGCCATCAATAATTGTCATAATCAAATTATAGAGTTATTTGCGGATAAGAATAACAGCATCACATTTAATAAAATTAGAAGGGTGCTCATAACGAGTTGCTTTGACATTAACTAATTTGGTTTTTAAAATTTTCACCAACGATTTTTTAATATATGCTTTGTTAGAACCTAATAAAATATTTTCACAAGTAATAGTTAAATCTACATTAACTAGTTTAAAGCGAGATTTTTTTAACAAAGCCATTGCATATTGAACAATTTTAATCGAACTAATTCCTTTATTTTTGTAATCAGTGTCTTTAAAATATTGGCCAATATCACCTAATTGTAGCGCTCCCAAAATAGCATTAGCAATTGTGTGTAACACAATGTCGCCATCCGAATGAGAAATAACCCGTCAATTAGTTCTAATAGGATAACCTCCAAGGAGAATAGTGGCTCCATGCATTTCAGTTAGTTCGTGTGAATCATTACCTTGACCGATTAAATACATCATAACCCATATATTTTACACAATATGTACATGGATATTTTTAAATTGTCCAACTTTCAATTAAGAAACTATTAGAATGGGAACTATTCACCTGGGGTTCATCGTGAATAGTTGCAAATAATTATTTCTGGGCAAACATGGTGCCGTATAATCTTTCCCATGCAATTTCATAGGGGGGGGCAAATCGAATGGTGCAATAAGTGCCGTTTTGTCTTCTTTTCTAAAAACAAGAGTTCGTTTTAGAGCTCTTGTTTTTTTGCGATTAATTTTCAAAATGAGAGAAAAACAAAAAATATGAAACTAAAAAACTGATGAGGCATTTCGGCATTAATACTAACCACAATTGGAGCGGCTGTCCCAATTACTTTAACCACTAGTTGTGCCGAAAAGAAAGAATGAACTTTTAATAATTACAATGAGGTTGATAACTATTTGCAAAAACATAAGCAAGATGTTTCTGATGCATATATTTTTAGTAGCACACCAAATCAAACAGATTATGACTTTCTTAAAAAAAATGTGAACCTTCAATTCTTTATTAACGGGTTTTTATTCACTACTTCTAACTATTTATACATTGCTTCTACGGAAACGTCCGCCAAAAAAATAGAATTGCACATCAAAAACAAAACAAGCACGGAAATTGATTTACACCAAAATTCAGCAATAGAAAAAACAACCATTACATATGATGATTTTCTTCTCACACTCACATCTGAAGAAGAAGGTGAAAGTAAAACAGAAGAGTATAATTTTAAAATAGATGTAACTAATAATCATTACTATACTTTAGTATTTACTTCTTATACTATAGGTCGAGATTTGGCGTTCTATACCCCAGGTGTTGAGTCTATTCCATTGCTTTTATCTCCATACGATTGAACTAATCATTTTTTGTTTGGTTTAACTAATCAGGCTACTCCGACAGAAATTCAATAGGCAACTATTCACCGTCGGGTACGTACGTATACGCATAGCCATATCTTAGTGCTGCTAAATAAAAACCAAATATCTATTGTGTTTTAAGACTTTCAAAGTGACGAATTATTCATTATTTATCAGTTTTATCAACCCGAAAAATGATTGATATTTATCAAAATAAATATAAATTAAGTCTTTAAGAAGATAGTTGTTATTATCGTGTTATTAATTAAACCCAATTCACGAGAAAAAATCATTCTCATAGCCATAATACATACAAATACTGAAAAATCACCCTTTTCCCCAGTAAATCGCTATCGAACAATCAAATGTTGAACTAAAAAAATATCGTTTTTGAGGATTTTAACCTTTTTGAAAAATATTTAGAGTGTAGTTTTACTCAAATTCCTACACAAAATTTAAATATAGATACTACAATATATGGCATGATAAATACAAAAATCATTATCGAGTGAGCACTGGACGAAGGGTATGATATCTGAAAATAATTTTTGAAAAATCCTTAATGATAAAGATAAAAAAATCGACAAATTAAATAAACAAATTAAGAATGCCGAAGATAAATTAAACGAAACAACAAATGATCTGGAACAATTAATTGAGAAAAGGGAGAAACTTAAAAAAATCCAAGAAATATTGCAAGAAAAGAATGACCTTCTTAAAAAACAACTGGAGCAGCTTACATCAACATTAATAAAATAGTTCTAACTCTATCTGCCCAACAGCCCGCGATAATCCGTATGGTAAAACTAAGAAAGTTATTTGTAGTGCTAGAATAAAAACTAATTTAAAACGTGGCGGACAGAAAAGGCACACTGGTCACTTTAGCAAACTAAGCAAAAACCCCAATGAAATAATTTTATTATGCTTTATTATGTGCACCTAAAAACATTATTTTTTGAATTACGACTTTTTTAACTTGATCTAGCCCTTGCGGAATATAGAGACGTGGATCATAACCGTGTTTAACTTGATGCTTCCCCTGTATGAAATAATCAGCCAATACCCCGCTAAATGCAGTTAATAATTCGGTGCCAACATTAAATTTACAAACACCTAATTCAATTGCTTGCCTGACTTGATCATTAGGAATTCCACTACCTCCATGTAAAACCAATGGTAAATGCGGGAGTGCTTGATGGATTTCTTTCAATCTTACTAAATTCAATCCTTGTCAATCTTGTGGATACTCTCCGTGTAAATTGCCGATTCCAGCAGCTAAGGCATCAATACCAGTTTTTGCCATTAACTGGGCATCCATAACATTTGCTAATTGTCCTTCGGCACCTTGATCTTCTTTTTTACCTGTGATTGTCCCAACTTCACATTCAACGCTAATGTTCTTAGCATGGGCTAAAGACACTATTTCGTTTGTGTTTTGAATATTAGTTTTGATAGGTAATTTGCTTCCATCATACATAACTGATGTAAACCCCGACTCCATCGCAGATATAACTGTTTCATATTCGCCATGATCTAAATGCATAGCAACAGGTACAGTAATATGAGATTGATATACGATGTTCTTAACTAACTCTACAAAATCTTTAGGGCTCACAAACCCTTTTAATGCCTTTTCAGACACTGCCACGATAATCGGGGATTTCACCTCTTGTGCCGCTAAAATAACTGCTTTAGCCATGTCATAATTCACTACATTAGCATGCAAAACAGCGTAATGCTCTTCCAAAGCTTTCTTCAACATTTCGTTTATATTAACAATTGGCATAATTACTTTCAAGTTTTTGGTAAGCAAATTTTGTTTTGCTTCACACCTTTAGTGTATATTCCGTTTTCTCAGTTAGCAATCTCTTGATCAAATTGATGTATGTCATAATTCGATTGAGCCATCCGTGTGTCCACTGCTTTAATAAATGTTTTGTTACTACCTTTATATTTATTATTAACAAATGCTTCTACAATTGCTACCATTAGCCCAATTCCAACCACATTTGCTCCCAATCCCAAAATATTGCAATTATAGAGTTCGCGAGCTTTGCGTGCTACTTCGATATCTCGTGCTAAACAAACTCTAGTCCCTTTAGTCTTTTGAGCAGCATTTGTAATGCCGATTCCCGTACCACAGATCACAATCCCTATCTCAACTTGTTTCGTAGCTACTTGTCTAGCTACCTCAAAGCCGTAAATTACATAGTGAGTCGTAGCATTACTATAAGTACCGCAATCAACAACCTGATGTCCTTTACTCACTAAATATTGCACTAAATAATCTTTAGCCTGTACACCAGCATGATCACATCCGATTGCAATCTGCATATTATTTATTCCCTATTAAAGTATTCAGCATGTTAATACGCACTTTGTGGCGACCACCTTCATATTGAGTATTGATAAAAGTAGTAATCATGCTTTTGATCAGATGCAATGTTAAAACTTCTTTACCAAAAGATAAAACATTAGCATGATTATGAGCACAAGTCATGCGAGCTGAATATTCATCACTAATTTGTGCCACTACTATCTTTGGTGTTTTGGCCATGTACATGAAAGGAACAATACCATAGTCATCAATGGTAATGCCAATTTGTACTTTATCTTTTTGAATTGCCCGTACTAATAACTCACAACTTTCAATCAAATCATCGCCTGTGCTTAAAAGTAAACATTTGTGTGATAAATAACTAATATATTTTTGTAGTTCTTTTGCACAATCTTTAAATTTCGCACTTGAAATTATGCCAATCGTCATCTGGATCTCCTAAATTTTAAATGCAAGTGTATCAGATGGAGCTTTTATCAATTGAGCTAGTTCATCATCTAATTTCATTAATGAAATAGACATTCCTGGCATATCAATTGAAGTCATGTAATTGCCCACAAAATTAGCAACTACTTTGATATTTTTAGTCTGGAGTATTTCATGTATCTTACGATTAGCAATGTACAATTCCATCATCGGTGTAGCACCTAAACCGTTCACCAATACCGCTACTTGGTTTCCGTTTTGAATTTTTAAATGATTAATAATTGCTTCAACCATTTCCACTACAAAAACATCTACTGATGCCATTTTAATCCGCTTCACCCCAGGTTCGCCATGGATCCCTAAACCCATTTCAACTTCATCGTCTGGTAAAACGAATCCTTTATGTCCGATGGCTGGTACAACACAAGCATCTAATCCCAATCCGTAAGTCCCTACATTTTGAATCGCTTTTTCAGCAACTGCCTTAACTTCAGCTAGTGAAGCTCCAGTCTGTGCTTTTGCTCCAACCACTTTATGTACTAAAACTGTCCCAGCAATGCCGCGCATACCTGTCGCAGCTTTATTATGAATTAACGATACATCATCAGCTACAATCACATAATCGACATTTTTATTTTCAGCTGTAGCCATTTCCGCTGCCATTTGAAAATTCATTACATCACCAGTGTAGTTTTTAATAATCAATAATGTTCCTTTCTGTGAATCACACGCATTAATCGCTGCCTGTACCATATCAGGCGTTGGTGATGTAAAAATTGGACCAGCGACTGCTGCTGTTAACATTCCGTCTCCGACATAACCTGCATGAGCTGGTTCATGACCACTCCCGCCACCAGAAATCAAAGCGACATTGTTCTTATTAAAGGTTTTCGAATAAACTACATTGTAATTATCGACCTTAGCTAATTTATCGGGAACCGATAAAACAATTCCTTTTACCATTTCTTCAACAATATTTTCAACTTTATTAATTAATTTTTTCATTTGTTTGTTCCTCTTCGTTTTGTTGTTTTAATTGTTCTTCATTTTCAATTAGATCTGTGTCTAACGGAGCTTCCGTCAAACTATCACTACTATTGTCAACAGCAAAAATCGTAATAGATTGAACTTTTTCTCCTTCATCGACATTCATTAACTTTACACCTGATGTACTACGCCCAATTTGGCTTACCGTCGTTAAAGAAAAGCGGATGACTTTCCCTGTAGTAGTAATCATTAAAGCGTCTTCATCCCCTTTTACCGCTCCGACATAAATTAATTTACCAGTTTTAGGCATTACTTTTAACGTACGTACCCCTTTAGCATTACGTTTGGTTAATCGATATTCTTCAACTGGAGTAAGTTTACCAACACCTTTCGCTCCTACCGAAAAAATTAAATTACCATCAGCCGAATTGGATAAACCGACCACAACATCTTTTTCTGCTAAATTAATGCCATGCACACCAGCAGCTGTTCGTCCCATTGCACGTACTTGATTTTCGTTAAAACGCACCATGTTCCCATTTGAAGCTCCAATGTAAATTTCTTGGTCTGCTCGTACTTTAATTACTTTAAATAACCGATCGCCTTCTTTTAAAGTAATGGCAATTTTCCCAGAACGATTAATACGTTCAAACTCCACTAAATTTGTTTTTTTACTAATTCCATTAATTGTCGTAAAAAATAAAGCAGCATTAGCATATTCGTCAACAGGTAAAATAGATAAAATCTTTTCACCCTTTTCAATATTAATAATATTGATGGCTGGAATTCCTTTAGCCTGACGACTACCTAAAGGAATTTGATGTCCTCTAATACGGTATACTTTCCCAGCATCCGTGAAGAATAATAAATCAGTATGGGTAGAAGCTGCAATAATTTTTTCCACATCATCATCTTCGTGAGTTTGTAATCCAATCACCCCAACTCCACCACGCCGTTGAACACGATAAGTATCAATTGGCAAACGTTTTAAATAACCTCGCGAAGACATCGTAACAATAATGTCTTCGACCGGAATTAAATCTTCGTCATCAATATCAGCAACAGCAGATACATCAATGGTAGTTTTACGTTCATCACCAAAACGTTTCACTAATACATTTAATTCTTCTTCAATTAATTGAATTTTACGATCATAACTTTCGAGAATTTGATTTAATTCAATAATTGTTTGTTTTAACTGTGTTAATTCTTCTTCAATCTTTTGACGTCCTAAACCGTTTAGTGCACCTAAACGCATATCGGAAATCGCTTTCGCTTGAATTTCGGTTAAATTAAATTGTTGTACTAAATTTTGAATTGTTTCGTCATTGCTCTTCGATTTACGAATCGTAGCAATTACTTCATCAATATGGCTAACTGCGATATGTAAACCTTCTAAAATATGTTCGCGTTCACTAGCTTTTTTTAATTCAAATTTAACACGTCGTGTTAACACATTAATTTGATGGTCAACATAAATCTGAATTGCTTCTTTAATGTTTAAAACTTTTGGTTCCCCACCTACTAAAGCTAACATGTTTACACTAAAATTAGTCTGCAACTGTGTTGCTTTAAATAATTGATTCATTAAAACTTCAGGGACAATGTCTTTTTTGGTTTCAATGATAAAACGCAATCCATTCCTAGTCGGCCCACCACCATTATTAGCAATACCTTCAATTGAACCAGCGTTAGCTAAATCAGTAATTTTATTTTCTAAAGCTTCGGTTGTTACCATATAAGGAATTTCGGTTACTGTAATAATAGATTTACCATTAGGAAGCGTCTTATAAGAATATTTTGCTCTTAAAGTAACTGAACCTCTTCCAGTGCGAAAATATTCATCAATGCCGCTTCCACCCACAATTTCAGCGCCAGTAGGAAAATCTGGTCCCATTAATACCATTTTAATTTCTTCAATTGAACAATGTGGGTTACGTGCTACTAAGCGAATTGCTTCCACTAATTCACTTAAATTGTGCGGCGGAATATTAGTTGCCATACCAACTGCTATTCCGCTTGAACCATTCGCTAACATGTTTGGAAAAGCTGCTGGTAAAACTACTGGTTCAATTTCACTCCCGTCATAGTTATCAACAAAGTCAACGGTATCTTTTTCAATATTAGCCATCATCGTGTCCGCTAATTTAGAAAGTCTAGCTTCGGTATAACGCATGGCAGCAGGACTATCCCCGCCGATTGAACCAAAATTACCATGACCATCAATTAATGGATAACGCATGGAAAAATCTTGAGCCATACGAGCCATAGTGTCGTAAGCCGCTGTATCTCCGTGAGGGTGGTACTTTCCAATCACTTCTCCCACTAATCTAGCAGATTTTTTATGTGGTTTATCACTAGTCATCCCTAACGCATATGCCGCATATAAAACTCGTCGGTGTACTGGTTTAAATCCATCTCGTGCATCTGGTAAAGCTCGTGCCACAATGACGCTCATTGCATATTCCAAAAAAGATGTCTCCAACTCTTTTACAATTGCCCGATCATTTAACTTAGTTTTTTTTAAATTTTCACGAATTGTTTCGATTGTTATATTTTTATCTGCCATAAATCCATCCCTATTAAATGTCCAAATTCTTTACATATTTTGCATTTTGAGCAATGAAATCTTTTCGAGGTTGAACATCATCTCCCATTAGAAAAGAAAAAGTTTGATCTGCTTTAATAGCATCATCAATGGAAACACGGTGTAAAATACGATTCTCAGGATCCATGGTAGTTTCTCATAATTGTTGTGCATCCATTTCGCCAAGACCTTTATATCGTTGGATTGTAAATTTAGCATTACCAACTTGTTTCTTTAATTCTTCTAGTTCTGATTCGGTATAAGCATATTTAGTTACTTTACCACTAAAAAATTTATATAACGGTGGTTGAGCTGCATAAATGTGTCCTTGTTCAATCAGTGGTAACATATAACGAAAAAAGAAAGTTAATAATAAAATACGAATATGTGCTCCATCGACATCGGCATCGGTCATGATAATAATTTTGTCATAACGGATTTTAGTCAAATCAAATTCAGGATTTACACCTGCCCCAATTGCCGTTATCAAAGCCATAATTTCGTCATTTTCAAAAATACGATTTGTTTTAGCTTTTTCGACATTTAAAATTTTACCTTTTAGAGGTAAGATCGCTTGATATTCATGAGCTCGTCCTTGCTTAGCAGAACCTCCAGCCGAATCTCCTTCCACGATGTATAACTCTGTTACGGTATTATCACGTAACTCACAATCAGTTAGTTTTCCTGGCAGTGAACCCGAATCAAATGGCGACTTACGACGAGTGGCTTCACGAGCTTCTTGAGACTTACGGCGAGCTTCTTGGGCTAATAATACTTTTTTAACAATCGTTGTAGCTTCATCAGGATTTTCTAACATATATTTCTCAAAAATATTAGCAGTAATTTCATTAACTAGTGGTCTTACTTCAGTATTTCCTAATTCACCTTTAGTTTGTCCTTTGTATTGTGGGTTAGGGTGCTTAATTGAAACAATTGCTGTTAATCCTTCTAATACATCATCTTTAGTAATTTTTTCATCTGTCTCTTTAATAAACTTTTTTTCAATTGCAAAACGATTAATGATTTTAGTAATCGCTAATTTAAACCCTTCTTCGTGCGTCCCACCTTCAGTGGTATTAATATTGTTACAAAAAGAATATGTAGATGGTACGTAAGTTTTATTGTATTGGAAAGCTACTTCAACTCGAATGTTATAAATAATATCTTTTCCTTCAGTTGGCGCCTTAACAGCTTTTTCTTGTTCACCATAAACAATGGTTGGTACTAATACTTCTTTATCTTTGTTTAAATCAGCAATATACTGTTTTAAACCACCTTCATAATTTCATTCATCTTTAGTATTTAATATTTGGTCATGAAAAACAATTTTAATTCCTTTATTTAGATAAGCTAATTGCTGTAAACGACCTGCTATGATGGTATGATCAAAAGCATTTTTTTCCATGATACTAAAATCAGGGAAAAATTCAATTGTTGTCCCAGTTTTTTTATCAGTAATCGGTCCAATATTTTTTAGTGGTTCAATCGTATGCCCATTATTAGGATCATGATATTTATCTTTGTTATCAAATTCGATGTAATGAATTTGATTATCGCGACATACTCATACTTTCATCCATAAACTTAAAGCATTAACTACTGATGCTCCTACACCATGTAAGCCCCCTGATACTTTATATGTTTCATTATCAAATTTTCCACCTGCATGCAACTCGCATAAAGCTGTTTCAACTCCTGATAACCCGTTTTCTTGTATCCCAACTGGAATACCTCTACCATCATCATCCACAACGACGGTTCCTTGAGCAGTAAGTGTCACGATTACTCTAGTGGCAAATCCAGCCATTGCTTCATCAATCGAGTTATCAACAATTTCTCACACCATATGGTGTAAACCTTTGGAATTTGTATCACCAATATACATTCCTGGACGAACACGAACTGGTTCTAAACCTTTTAAAGTTTTAATTTTTTCATATCCTTGAACTGGTGTTTGATTATTGTCACTCATATTTATGAACTCCTATGTTGAATTACAAATTGTTTGTCAACGATATTTATCGTATCGCCACAATATATTTTTTTTCCACGTCTTTGTTCGCGGATGTTATTTATTAAAACAGTATTGGTAGCTAAAAAAATACGAGCTTGTCCACCATTAACGATAATTTTAGCGAGTTTAAGAAATTGACCTAAGGTAATGTAATTATCATTAATAGTTATAAAAGTTGCCTTAACCATAGTAAATAAATTATGTCCTATATTATATCTATAATATAGAGTGTCGATTAATTTCTGTATTTATTTTCATTTTCTTTTTAAAAATGAAAAAAATTATAGCTTGGGGTTAATTTAGAGTAAATAACACTATTTCTGATGTTCAAAGACCTATTTTTTAAGTGTAGTTTGACTTAAAATAGAATTTAGATCATTCGAATCGGTAATATTAGTGATAAATAATTACTATCGTTGGGGTTTTTGAAGAAAAATTGTTTATTGTTTGCAGTAAACTCCACTAAGATTTCACTATGCTCAATATTTTTAATTAAATTAGAAATATATTTAGCGTTAAAAGATACACTTATATTATCACCACTATATTCACTAATACTTACTTCTTCGTATGAACTACCGTATTCAATACTACGTGAACTTAGTTTAAGTTTCTTTGGACTTATGTTAAATAAAATCGAAGGTTTTTTATCAGCACTTGCTAGTACTATTCCTCTTTCAATTGCATTAAAAATTTCTTGTTTGTTTACTAAAAAATGAAATTGTTGATTTGTTTCAATTGCTTTAATAGCTGAAGGATACTCACCTTCAATTAATCGACAATTGAATAAAATATTATTAGTTTCAACAATTAGTTGATTATTTTTTAGATAAAAGTTAATGTTGTTTTGATCATTTATTTGTTCTTGAATAGTTTTTAATATATCAACTCCAATAGTAATTTTAAATTTTTCACCTACATATGGTGTTTTTAAGTAAGAAAGATGATGACCATCAGTACCAATACTTTCAATATATCCTTCCATTCTAGTTGTATCAAACAAAATCCCATTTAATGGAGTTGTATGATCATTTACAACATTAGTGGTGTTAATTAACTTATGAATAACTTTTTTTAAATGCTGATTAGGGATTTCACACTTAATGTGTTGAGAAACATCAAAATTAACGGTTGGATACCCAACGTTGTCTAATAGATTTAGATCAGATGAAAATGAAGGTGTAGTAATTCTAATGATCGAACTGTCAACTACTTCTAATGTAATACTTGTTTCTTTAAGTTTATTAACGATATTGTAAAGTAATTTACCATGAATTAAAACTTTACCTTCGCTTTCAATTTTTAAATCATTTGTGGTAGATTTAACTGAAATATGATTGTTGGTACTAATAATCGTAATTTGATTATTTTTTACTTCCATTAGTAATCCTGTTAACACTGGATTAATAGTTGTGTTTTCAATAATAGATGATGGGAGTTTAAGTAGTGTTAATAGTTTATTCTTTTCAATGGTAAATTTCATATTTTTGCTTGTATTTAGTTTGTTTTAATTTATCTATTATTATATTATGTCTGTGGGAATGTGGGGAAATATAAGAAATTACCATAAATACTTACATTTTTGCATTTTTTACCAACATTTTTTCCAACAACTTTATAGCAACTATTCACAATGGTTCTTAGGTGAATAGTTATTTCTACATAATGACTTTTTTGATAGATTTTTCTAACACAAAAGTCTTCTCCATCGCCTCTTGAGCCTTCTTTGGCTGTACAAGCTTAACCACCCTAAAACTCTCGCCCACCATGTTTGTCTCCGAAAACAGTGCCTCCATCGGTAAGGGTGCTTTCGGCGACTGTACGGCACTCACAAAAATTTATCTCCCAGAAGTTGTGAGCGCGAGCGTGGGCACAAATTGCAAATCCGATGCTTTCGACAATTGCCCAGAGACTGGCACATTTATTATTCAGGTACTTCGCCAGATTTAGCCAATGCTTTTAAAACCAAATTTACTGCACTGCAAAATTGAACGCTATCACCAATATCATAAACACCGAATTGTCATTTGACTCATCCAATTAAAGACAGTATTTGTGATGTGATTTTCAAAGTGAGGAATTATTCGTTTCTATATTTTCACGGTGAATAATGACACTTTCCACAAGTAGTAAATTAAATTTTTTTGTATAATTGGGTAATAAAAATTCTTAAATTTTCATCTTTTTTTAACATTTTTTCTACTTTACTAATAGCTTCCATAACAGTAGTATGGTCACGGTGAAAAAAACTACCAATTTGTTCTAAAGACATATTAAATTTATTTCTTAAAGCATGCATGCAAACATGTCTAACTAAAGTGATTTGCTTTGTTCTAATTTTTGATTTAATTAGGTCACTATTAACGTTATATGCACGACTAATTTGCTCAATAACTAAATTAGGATCTACATCGTATCCGAAATCTTTTATCGCACGATCGTTCTCTCTCTCGATGTATTTTTGAATGATATTTACATCAATAATGGCATTAGGAGGCAAATTATTAATCGCATAAAACATAATCTGGTGTAAGTATCCTTCTAATTGTCGGATGTCATTACTTTTACGATGGGTAATATAATTAATAGCATCTTTAGTAAAAATAAATCCACCGTCTAATTCTTTAATTTTTTGTTCAAGAATATTTACCATTGCTGCTAAATCAGGTTTATCAATTCGAATCGTAAGGCCAGAAACGAACCTAGACTTCATACGATCTTCAAAATGTTCTAAGTAGTTAGGGGCTTTATCAGAAGTCATGACAATAATTTTGCCTTCACTAATGTTAGAGTTAAAAATATTAAAGAAGATTTCATTCATTTTTTCTTTTTTAGATAAAAACTGAATATCATCAATTAATAATAAATCATATTGGCGATATTTATCTTTAACTGCTTCGGTAGCATTGCTACCCACCGTTAATGCTCCATATACTTCACGAATAAATTCATCAGTGGTAATATATCTAACTAATTTTTCTGGATTTAATTTTAAATATTCATTACCAATCGCATACAGTAGATGAGTTTTGCCCAATCCGACCCCACCACTAATAAAAATAGGGTTTCAATAAATTTTTTTAAAAATAGATTGCGAAGCGTTATAGGCAGCCTTATTAAAATCAGTGACGATAAAATTATCAAAAGTATAGTTTTTATTAATATTACTTAAATTAGGATTAGATACAGCAACAGTTGGTGTTGCGGTGGGAAAATACGCCTCGTCAGCTACTTTAAATACGACTTCGATATTACCATTAAGATATTCACGCAAAGCTTGAGTAATTGGTTTAATAAAATCTGTGCTTAAGATTTGTTTAGCGAACAAGTTTTTAACATCCAATACTATTTTGTTTTGATCAATATTGCTCAACTTTAAAGTGGTAATAAATTCATTTCAAAAACCATCATTGT
>JAITJR010000066.1 GCA_031278855.1 Mycoplasmataceae bacterium
AACAACGCCTCCATCGCCTCTCGTGCTTTCTTAAGCTGTACGAACTTAAGTAATATTTACATCCCAGCTGATGCAATGGCGCCCCTTAGTGGCCCCAATGACCTTTCTGCCTTCGACAATTGCTCATTGTACGGCACAATTTGATATCATAATGACTCACAAGCCGCCCTCGCCAATAGTTTTAAGAATGCATTTACCGCTTTTAAAGATAATGTTGCTTGATCAGTGCAAAAAATTCCCACACCGTAATAACGACAATCTTCTTAATTACTTGAAAGATACTATGGAAGTTAACTTTATGAACATCTTACATATTTTGCTCTTTTAATTCTTGTTCAATCTCTCCGACTGTCTTATTCTGTTTAACTGCTATTTCTTTCATTTTTTGCAATCTTTTATCTTTTCTTATTTGTTCATCTAAATACTTATCACTCAATAATTTGAAATTACTTTGTCGGTAATTAAACTCATTATGTCCATACAGAAGGCAGTTATAATTTTGAAGAAGGTTTATCTGAAAACCATACTTATAACCTAGAATCACGTGGCCCAAATAGTAGTCTCTTCAATATAACTTTTGTTGATCCAAACACTTTAATAACAATGGATTTACCATGTTATTTTTATCCATACGATTGAACTAACCATTCTTTGTATGTTGTCTCTTAAGTAAATTACCAGTTCTCTATAGGCATTTTGTATAAGTTCTAATGCTTATAGTAGTTATGCTATTTGATCATTTACTTGCGTTGAATTGTCTGCCTAAGTGTGATTTTTTTGTCTCGCTTTGTTTAATCAATCTAACTATTCGCCGTCGTGCATAAACACATTTAGCAAAACTAAATAAATATTAATAGTATTATGAGATTTTCAAAGTACAAATTCTCTTGCTATGGATTATTTGACGAATTTTTAGGTTGACATTCAGTCGAAATATATAGTGCTTTTGTTTCAAAATAGGTGAGAACTTGACTACTAAATAGAATAATTTAACAAATATTTGAAATTGATCATGTAGTCAAAATTTCTTGGTATTGCTCAAAAATAGTGTTTGCGGTAAAATACATTAAATGGACGTAATTTATTAAAAATTTTTCATTAATGTAGTAGTTTTTACATAGCAGAATGCATCGCTTGACTGTAATATTTAAACAAATTTTGTTTTTCGTCAAATCCTAATCTAATTTCTCATTTATCCAGTATTCAACCAATTTAAAATTTCGATTTATTCAGAATTATTTACTCTTATGTTGAATGCAAATTGAGAAATATATTTAACTCCATTTTTACAAATGATTGCCGCCGTAATGATCACTTTGGTATTAGTTGTAGGGACTTGTATTAATTCGATGGTATTCGTTGCAGAACCGTTTATATGACTAAGACGAATGTAAGGAATTGCTGGTGCATTAAATGATCACTCAATATCTTCTACATCATTGATGTTTACTTGACTACCACCAGCAGTTAAAATTATTGAAGCATTAATTTGGTCTTCGCGCTGGTTATTTTTAAATGAATAGACATCGGTTTTGATGGCATATTTATCGGTGATATCGTTATTAGTTCCTTCGCCGATGCTTTGATCGATATTACTAAGTATGTGATCTGCCTTAACGTTATAGGCGATCGAAAAACCACTTAAAAAAGCAAATATAGCAAGACTAATTATCATTCCTACTATTGAATCTACAGCCTCTGCTGTTGAATAATAAGCATCTACAGCCACGCGCATAGGTGTGCCTCCCGCATCTGATTCTTTGTATACCAAAATCTCATAGGCTTCTCCTTCGGGAGGATTGGGGATAACATTCGCATCATAACGATTAAGACCAGGAATGAATAAAGGTCGAAGTTCATCGCTTTCATATACCGCTTTATAAAGATTGTAATTGACACCACCACCGCATGGTCATAGTTTACTTTTAATATTCGGAACCATATATCTTCCCCGAATTGATCAAATTTGCAAACGTGTTCTAAATACCTCAGTAAAATTAAGTGTTCCGCCAGCACCTCCGTTAAACTTACCAGAAATATGACTAACGAAAGTTTCAAGTGCATTACCAATTGTCGTACATTTTGAACCTAAAGCAAATACCATTGTTGACATTACTTCAAAAAGAGCACTAGTTACACCAAAAGCAAATCCATCGAATCCTCAAGATGCAAACGAAGTCAACCCTTCTTTGAGACTATTCAATGCCGTGACGGTATCTTCATTAGTCATTGTTTCACCCATAAGTATTTGGAGGACATCAATCACAAATTGGTTGAATGGTTTACCATCATCGACAGATAATAGTTCTTGTTCGACAAATCTACAAGTGTCTGCTTTTTTATTAAAATCTTTTTTAGGATCTACTACATCGTTGTAGACTGCTAAAATTGTACCACCTACTTTACCAAAGGCATCTGATACATTTTTGGAAGCTTCAAATAAATTATTGAGTTTATTAACTTTATCTTCATTTTGATAGCGTGCCGCATCTTGATAACCTACCCCAATTGTGAGAGCAGTCGCCATCGCTACCCCTGCAGCAGCGTTTGATCCAAAAGCGATACTCATCGGTCCGTAGAGCATAAGAGATTGGATGGTAGATACGATAATATCGGCTATGGTTAATGCCAATAAAGCACTATCACAACCGATCGATATAATTCGATCTTTATTTATTTCGGCGGAGTCCGCCATTACTTTATCGCTTTCACAAGCTTGTAAAGTAATTTGTAGTAGTTGCATCATGGCAAAGGAAGTTTCGATATTGTAACCCAATGTGAAAGCATCTAAGTCAGCTTGTGATACAAAGAACTGAATTCAGATGTCGTCTTTGATGTCTCCATTGTAATTTCATTTGTAATCTTTGACGACATTTCCGTCTGTTTGCTCGTTTGCCTTGGCACTATGGTTGTTAGCAGAATTGGTTGAAGAGGCATCGGTTGTATCAAAAATCACCCAGTGACCTTTGACACTAAAACCGTGTAAATCACCACCACCGCTAGGGTTTAGTGGTGGATTAGTGTTTAGATCGGTAATTTTTAGTTTTAGAGATTGATGATTGTGAAAGGCGTTATTTTGTAATAAAGCTGGGTCGACGTCGTTTGGTAAATCGATTCCGGCTAGATCAGCTGGATCAATAAATACGGGGTGATCGGTATCAATGACGTAATCACTGTTAGTGTCTTCTGGGACGTATTTTTCCAATAATGTCGCAAATTCTAAGCGAGGATTTTTGTCTTTATCGGTGCCAGG
>JAITJR010000075.1 GCA_031278855.1 Mycoplasmataceae bacterium
TGATGATCTACCGTTCTAAAACAAAATAGTACCAAAATATTGCTATCCATAGGACTTAACCAACCCTGTACTGATGAGTTAATGGTTTTAGGTGTTACTAGATTTAATAAACTCTTTAATTCTTCTTAATGCATTTATAACACTTTTGTGGCCTTGTTTTCCTTCGGTTTCTTTAATTCCACCAATGCCATAGTCAACAACAAATTTATCTAAATTCAAAATTACTTCACCAATAGTCATTTTTTCAATAGTCGCAACTCTCTTTATTCATCCAGCATACTGTACGGCCGTGCTTGGCAAGCCGCTTGAAGTAAGTCTGCTATAACCTTTACTCTCTAAATATTTTTCAAATTCTTTTAATATATCATCATTAGCTCAATAATTAATAGACACAAATCTCTTCATAAAATCTTTAATGATGTGTTCCATAATTTTACTTTCGCTAGCATCATTATCTTTTGCTAATTCCTTAATAAACTCAATAACTTTATTATCAAGACGAAAGCTAACATTTGTTCTTATGGTTTCTGGTTCTAAATTTAATTTCATAATCCGTTGCATTATATAAAATTAATACATTATTTATTAAAAACTTTAATATTTAGTAACAGTAAACCCGTACATTAAGATTTATATTATTTATTTACAAAAAAAACAATAAAAAAGGAGTTAGCGATGATATCGTAGACAATGCCAATGGCAAATATTTATTACATCATGAGATTTTTACTTATAATTGCCAACCTGGTTAACTAAATTACAAGGTGCATATTTTATATGAATTTAAGTAAATGCGAATGTGGCGGACGAATTTCTCCTGAATTACGAAAAACACTTACGGCTTTGATTAAGATTAAGCGTGCTTTACGTGATACTGAAATCGGAGTTGAATTTAATGTATTGAGTTATATTGCTCATCATGGAGCAGAAACTCCTGCTACTCCTTCTCAAATAGCACATCATTTTTATATGACTACACCAATGGTAGCTAAAGTAATTAAAACGCTATTGAGGAAACAGTATATCGTTGTTCCCCCCCCCTGATACTAAAGATCATCGTAAAAATCATTTACAATTAACTGCCGCAGGTAAACAAAATTTTAAGTGTAAAATTAATGCTATTCATAAGTGGCACATGTCTATTTTGAGTAAATTAAATAAAAATGATTTTAAAACATTTTTAAATTTATTGGAAAAAATAGCCGATCTTGCAATTGTTAATATTAAAAGGATTAAAAATGTTTAAATTAGCTCGTTTTATTAAAGGGAAAGCACTGTTGTTAACCATCATTGGTGTTTGTTGTGTGTTGGCATCAGCATATTTTGATGCTACTCAACCAACCTTCTTAAATGATGCGATTACTTCTTTGTCTAATGGTTCATGATGGGGCAATAATGGTAGTTGACATATTTTCTTAGATGGTAATACTTATTGAGCGTTTTGACCAGCAGTCATTATGATGTCTGTTTATGCTGGTTTATCACTAGTTTGTGGTCTTTGTGGTTCTTTTTTAGGTTCTGCCGCTGCACTTTATGGCGCGATGAATACACGGCAAGGTATGTACAACAAGATTATGAATTATTCTTTTTATGAAGTGGATAAATTCTCAACAGGTTCACTTATAACACGTTTGTCAAATGATGTACAGAAACACCAAATTAATTTACAAATGATATTAACAATGTTATTTCGTGCTCCTGTCACCATCACGATTAGTTTAATTAATGCATTTACACCACCCATGGGTAATGTTACATATGGATGTATTACTATTGCCATTATAGTGTTGATGCTCACTGTTATTGTTATTATTGGTTCTCGTGTTTCGCCTATTTTTAATAAAGCCCAAGCAAAATTGGATACCACCAATACCATTATGCGTGAGAATATTTTAGGTGCTCGGGTAATCAAGGCCTTTAATATTCACGCTAATCAACATGAACGATATGAAGTTGAAAATGCCAAACTAAGACATTACAACGTGCATGGACAGGCATTGATGTTACCCATTATGAGTGTTATTCAGTTTTTATTAAACGCCAGTATTGTTATCATTTTATTGGTAGCTGGCATTATTTTTCAAAATGGTGCTCATACTCCTATTAATGCTGGAATTTTTGCTTTTACCCAATTAATTGCCATTGTATTATTCTCTTCCATGATTGCCGTATTTGTTATTGTGAATACCACTAGAACTATGGCTTCCATGAAACGTATTAATGCGGTATTAGAAACTGAACCAACTATTGTTGATAAGCAAAATACAGTTAAACTGGACGGTAACTATTCAGTTAAATTCAATCATGTAAGTTTTAAATATAACAAAAAAGCTAAAGGCTATGCTCTCGACGATGTATCATTTGAAATCCCTAGTGGTAAAACGTTAGGAATAGTTGGCGGTACAGGTAGTGGCAAATCAACGATTGCTAATTTAATCCCACGTTTTTATGATGTGGATAGCGGCCAAATATTAATTGGAAATAAAAATATTAAAGATGTCTCACGAAATGACATCAATGATTGCATTGGGATTGTGCTGCAGGAAGCTTTGTTATTTTCTGGTACCATTGCAAGTAATTTACAATTTGGTAAAAGACAAGCTACTGCTGCCGAAATGCAAAGTGCATGCGAAGATGCATGTGCTTGAGATTTTGTTAAAAAACTGCCAAAAAAATTAAAAAGTCATGTTGAACAACGTGGGCGTAATTTTTCTGGTGGCCAAAAACAACGATTGTCATTGGCTAGAACATTAATTACACGACCGCATATTTTGATATTAGATGACACCACAAGTGCTTTAGATTTATTAACCGAGGCTCGAGTGCAAGAGAATTTAGTCACGAAATATAAAAATATGACTAAGTTAATTATTAGTCAACGTATTTCGTCGGTTAAAAATGCTGATAAAATTTTGGTTTTAGAAAATGGTAAAATTTTATCGGCTGGGACGCATCAAACTTTGGTTCGTTCAAGTAAAGTATATCGTCAAATCGTTGAATCACAATTAGGGAAAGGAGGGTTGAAATAATGCCACCATTAGGTCCACGAAATATGACTAAATTAACCCATAAACCTGCTAATGTTAAGCAAACCATTGGTGAGTTAACTTTTTATTATCGTAATTACAAAAAAATGTTTATTGTAGCGGTTATCTTATCTTTAGTAGCTGGAATAGCGGCGACATCAGCTATTTTATTAAATGGATATATTTACTCTGAATTTATCATTCCTTCTGCCGTTATTACTGAATCGCATCAACCCAGTCCGCATATTCCTGTACCTCCCATTGATTACACTGTATTTGGATTAATATCGTTTGTCTGATTGTGTGTTGGCTTATTAACGGTTTATTTGGTTTCAAATGGATTGAATTGACTAGAATCGTATTTGTTGTTAAAAATGTCTGAAGGTGGTAGTTACACACTAAGGGATGCTGTATTCGCCAAACTTAACCGCATGCCAATTAGTTACTTTGATCGGACTCCATCTGGAGATATCATGTCTCGTACCATCAATGATGTTGATAACATTGGGCAAGCATTATCACAATATCTAGGCAACATTTTCTATTGAATTTTTATGATTGCTACGATGTTGATATTAATGTTTT
>JAITJR010000097.1 GCA_031278855.1 Mycoplasmataceae bacterium
AAGCCAATTGAAATTACTTACACAACTCTTGTTCTTAATGAAGGCAGTTCGATTTCGTTTTCTTTTAAAAATGTGCAGGAGACTGATCACATTACTTGCACTTCAGATTATGACAGTGCACCAGGACATTTAGGCTATTTTTTCATTAGTTCCTACAATAAAGCATCAAACCAAATCACATTAACGAGAAATGATGTCGAAATTACTTCTGAAATAATTTGTCCAGTGGTATTCTGAAATAAGAGTGCGCAGTTAAAAACAGTAAATATAACTTTGACACCATCAATTGCGAAGCCAATTGAAATTACTTACATAACTTCCTATCTTTATGAAAATAGTTCAATTTCGTTTTCTTTTGCGAATGTGACACCAACTGATCACATCACTTGCACTTCAGATTATGACAGTGCACCAGGACATTTAGGCTATTTTTCCATTAGCCCTTATGACACGGTATCAAACCAAATTACATTATCTAGGAGTGATACTGTTACGATTGACTCTGAGGTAAAATGTCCAGTAATATTTTGAAACAATGGTGAACAGTTAAAGACAATAGATGTTATTCTACCTCCATCGGCAACTTTACCAATTGAAATTACTTGGACAACTTCGGTTCTTAATGAGAATGATTCGATTGCATTTTCTTTCAAAAACGTACGGGAAACTGATCACATCACTTGCACTTCAGATTATGACAGTGCACCAGGACATTTAGGCTATTTTTTCATTAGCTCTTATGATACATCATTGCGCCAAATCACATTAACGAGAAATGATGTCGAAATTACTTCTGAAATAATTTGTCCAGTAATATTTTGAAACAATGGTGAACAATTAGATGTAGTAGATGTTACTTTATCTCCATCAACAAATATTGATTACGATGGTTATATTAACGATCGAACTGTTTCTTTATATTATCGTGATAGTCAATATGTATACAGAGGTACTGGATGGATTATTAATAAAGAAAATGAGACTGATAATTATCGATATTGATTGGCAACGAATTTTCATGTCATAGCTAATTTACCTAAATTAGAAACGTATCATCATCTCTATTATGGTTCAACACCTAATGAAAGTGCTGCTCAAGTAAATATAAATAGTTACACAAATTTTAATAGTTTTTCGATTGATAAAATTTTGTATTCTGATACAGCTACTGTTACTACTGATGACAATGTTACAGGTAATCCTGGCAATGATATGGCGATTATTGACGTTAATTTTGGAACAAATCTTAGTTCATCAGTAAAATCAAAATTAGATAAACTAAATACGGAATGACAAAGTAGTAGTGATGAAAGTGGGAAAAGACACATAAATACGTTTATTGATTGAAGAAATAATCAAATTGCAGGGCCTTACCATTGGGGAGGGTATCCTGTGGTGAATGCTAGTGGTGCATATTTAAACGATAACTATAATGCGGAATGGGAAACTGATCAAATCACAAACATAAACAAAAATAGCGGTGGTGACAATAGTAAGGATCGATGACATGGAACCACATCATCAAGATATGATACAGTAGTGGATGTTTCGCCACAAATATACTCTAATGAAAATAAAATTAATAGTAAAATGGGTGGTGGTGCTAGTGGTAGCATGGTAATTGATCGTGATAAAAAAATTGTCGGTATCTATTGAGGTGGCTGAGGCATCTCACAATCTTCTTTTAATCCTTATTTTGATGTCTTTAATGACTCTAGCTTTAGTTATTTAGGCAAATATGCTACTTTCTTGCAAAGTTACATGTATAGTTAACTTATAATCCTACTCTGCTTGCACTCGTGGCGGAACTGGCAGACGCGCTAGACTTAGGATCTAGTTCTTTACAGAGTGGGGGTTCAAGTCCCTTCGAGTGCACCAAATTGATGTTTTAAGGTAATGCTTAATTCGTTAACCAAACGTTAGTAGGTTTGTTTTGTTAATCCATAGATCAAAAGATTGTAGTGCTTTTATCTAGGCGAGATTGCCTGTTAAATTATCTTTTAGAATATTCTTTTAATAAGTTTTTGATGAAAGAGTGATATTTTACATACCAAACTGACTAAAAGGATTACGACCATTACGAATCATATTTCCCATTTCTGCCATTTTCTTTCTAGCTTTTTCTCATTCGGATAACATTTTATTCAATTCGTCAGGTTTACGTCCAGAACCTTTGACAACTCTAATTTTACGATTGGGATATTTTTTAAATAAAGCAGGATTATGACGTTCTTTTACAGTCATGGAGGTCATAAGAATTTCCCAAATTTTCATTTTTTGCTCAGCTTCTGATATCTTATCATCAGTTAATTTGGGAGCATTAGGCAACATTTTGGCAATGGAACTAAACGAACCTAACTTAGCAATTTGTTTCATTTGCACTAATAAGTCTTCTAAATCCATTTTGCCTGCCAACATTCTGCCTAATGATTTTTTAGTTTTATTTTCATCTAATACTTCGGTCGCTTTTTCTGCTAAAGTAACAATATCACCAAGGCCTAGTATTCGATCCGCAATCCGATCAGGGTGAAAAACATCTAATGAGCCAACGTGTTCGCCAACCCCTGTAAATTTGATTGGAACATTGAGTAAGTGCACTAGTGATAAAGCTGCACCACCCCTAGCGTCGGAATCTAGCTTGGTGATTACAAAACCAGTTAAATCTAAATGTTTATTAAATTCCGTAGCGACATTAATAATATCTTGACCACTCATGGCATCAATTACTAATAAAATTTCATCGGGATGAAAACGGTCACGAATGTTGCTAAGTTCGGTCATTAACTCGATATTGGTTTGTAACCTGCCAGCTGTATCAAGAATAATTACATCGTTTTGATTAGCTTCAGCATGACTCAATGCTTCCATAGTCGTTGTCACGGGATTTTGCGTACCTTTTTGATAAAAATCAACCCTAATTCCGTTAGCTAATGTTTCTAGTTGTTCAATCGCGGCTGGACGGTATATATCTAATGCAACTAGCAGTGGCTTTTTTGAAAATTTATTTTTAAAATAATTTGCTAATTTTGCAGCCGTGGTAGTTTTACCCGAACCTTGTAAACCAACCATCATAATCCGGAGCTGTTTATGTTTAGTGTCAACTCCTGTGGTGTTTTTTCCTAAAATATTGATTAATTCTTCTTTAATTATGGTAATTAATACTTGTTCAGGGTCTTCGCCTTGATTAATTACTCTACCAACCGCTTGGTGTCTAATATTTTTAATAAAATCTTTGACTACTAACAGATTGACATCAGCATCCAATAAAGCAATGCGAATTTGCTTTAATACTTCCGTGATATCTTCTTCTTTGATAGTTCAATTGTCTAATTTTTTACGAAAATGTTTCGCAACGATTGAGCTTAATAAGGTTTTAAACATAAATTACCACGTAATTAAATAGTAGTGTTTTTTCCCTTTTTTGATGTAAGAAAATTTATGATTGATACTAGTCGTTGCTGTAACATCAATGTTGATGGAATCAATTAATTTATTGTTGACATAAATACTGTGCGAATCAATTAATTTACGTCCTTCACTTTTGGAACTACAGGCACCACATCGTACTAATAAATCCAATATATTGTACGATGATTGGGTGGTTTGAAAAGTTGGTAAACTAGTTAAGGCATCATAAAGTTCATTAGGATTTAATGCTTCCACTTGTCCTTTGAATAACGCTTCGGAAATTTTTAAACAACGTTCGTATTCATTTTGACCGTGGATATCAATCAATATGGTTTGGGCTAAACGCGTTTGAGCAATCCTTTTAGCAGGAACATGATGATGTTCCTGCATAATATTAGTAATTTCTTGTCGATCAAGCATGGTCAAAGATTTTAGTAATTTTTCAACATCGGCATCCGCTTGGTTATAAAGGAATTGATACATGGTAAAAGGGGAAGTGTATTTCTTATCCAAATAGATTGCGCCACTTTCGGATTTCCCGAATTTGGTACCATCACTTTTGGTAAGCAAATTGATGGTTAAGCCACAGGCTTGATTCTTGTCACCGTACATTTTACGAATGATTTCAATCCCCGTGGTGATGTTACCTCATTGATCACTACCACCAATTTGTAAGATTACTGACTTATGACCATATAGTCAAGCAAAATCATAACCTTGAATTAAGTTGTAAGAAAATTCACTATAGGATATACCCAATTCTAATCTAGATTTAATAATATCTTTCTCAAGAAGATAGTTGACATTAATTAATTTACCAATATTTCTCAAAAAATCAAAAATAGTCATATCTTGGTAAATTTCACTATTGTTAAAAGTTTCAACCTGAGCATAGTCTGTTAACTGTTTGGTAATGGCTAAAACATTATTTTTTGCTTTTTGGATATCCAACATGACTCGCTCTGTTTTTTTACCAGACGGATCACCAATTTGACCTGTAGCTCCACCGATTATAGCAATGGGATTATGACCAAATTTTTTTAATCATCGTAATACGAGAATCATAATGTAATTACCTAAATGAAGGGAATCAGCAGATGGATCAAAACCAATGTAAGCACTGGCGTGGTTTTGTTCAAAATATTGTATTTTGTCTTGGTTAGTGACGTTATTTAGTAAGCCACGTCATTTTAGCTCTTTAATAAAAGACATTAGGTAATTATATGAGTTTAAGTTTTTCTGACGTTTTTAAAGTGGATTATTCGTTCGTTGGTTTAACTACTTGATTAATTATTTATTCTCGGCGTCGTGGAGTGCATGGTATTAGTCCTGAAGTACGAAAATTAAAACGTGCTGGTGAATTTGAAGAATAATAAGATTACATGAATTATTGAAATTTTTAATTTCCATAAGCTAAAAATTAATAAAAAATCACTTCCCTACGAAGTGATTTGGTTGTGTTTTATATGCCTTTTGACAGAAATACAAATACTGTCTTTAATTGGATGAACAGAATGACAATTTGATGTTCACGATATTGGTGATAGTGTTCAATTTTGCAGTTGGGTAAATTTGCTTTGATTATTACAGTGTGGTAATTTTTGTCACTAATCAAGTATCTTTATCTCTAAAAGCGTCAAATGCACTCTTAAAATTATTGGCGATGCTGGCTTGTGCATCGTTATGATATCAAATTGCACCACTTGATGAGCAGTTGTCGAAGGCATTGGAAGAGTACGTTCCACCAAAGGACACCGTTTCATTAGCTGGGATATAAATATTACTTAACTTCGCACAGCCACGGAAGGCATTAGAATCAAAGGAGACTGGGGCTGTGCTGGGGAACATCGCGACTGAAAGTTTTAGGGTTGTTAAACCCCCACACCCATCAAAGGCATAAGACCTGATGGAGGCGACTGCTGTGTTAGAGAGATCGATAAATTTGAGTGCTCCACATCTCTGGAAGGCATAATTTCAAATGGTTTTGAGACTAGTGAGCCCCGAGAGATCAAGGGAAGTTAAACTCGCACAGCCAGTAAAGGCATTAAAGCCGATGGCGTTATTTTTGACAACATAACTATTTAATTCACTACCCATATCACCAACTATCATGCAATTGGCTTCACCTCAGCTTTTATTAACAATACCAACACCAATAACGACTCCATCACCATTTTCATTAATCACTTTCTCTAAATCACCACCATCACTAACATCAATACCATTGATCCCGTCGATTGACAAACTCGCACAGTTAGAGAAGGCAAAATTGTTGATGGAAGAGAGATATAGATGATTATTAGGAGAAGTCTTTCAAAGTCCAGTTAAATTCGTGCAGTTATAGAAGGCTTGAGCGTTGATGGAAACAGTTGCATCATTTGAGGATGTGTCAAATTCAATTCGTCGCAAATTCGTACAATCACGGAAGGCTCACTCGCCGATGGAGGTGAGGGAAGACGGAAGGGAGATATTGGTGAGGGCGGTGCAGTCATAGAAGGCCTCATTGTTGATGGAGGAGACACTTTCGAATCGGATGGTGGTGATATGAAGACTGGTGAGATAATTAGTGAAGGTGGTGTTTGTCGAATTATCCCAAGTATCATTTTTATTTAGCTCTCCTGATTCATTAATCTTAAGATTGCAAGCCACAGTCAGTGCTGTATCGTTGTCTAATGTCGTTGGGCTGATGACTAAGGTAATTTCTGGCAATACCGTAAAAGTTTGTGTAATGTTAGTGTAACCAGTAGCCGAAATAGTGATGGTGTGGGAACCAACGGTAGGAGGATTCTCGGAGTTTAGAGAGATGGTGGTTGTTTTGGTCAGAGGATTGCCAGCGTCGGTCCAATACCCAGCAGTAAAGTTGGCTGGGGTAGGATTGTTGTCGAAAACGAGATCAGGGTTGGTTCAAGAATCCGCATTGATTTCAGTGACCGATAGGGTGGCGGTGTTG
>JAITJR010000040.1 GCA_031278855.1 Mycoplasmataceae bacterium
CTTTTATCTTTAATAATTCCGCCCTTGTCTTCTTTTTTTATTGGCATTTTTTTAATTGCTTGTTTTTCATCCGAATTATCTATTTCAACAATTTCACTGACCAAATTTCTTCGTCCGCCAAATATAAATTTCAAGCCTCTAATTACATAAATATAAGGTTTATCTTTGCCCAAAAAATTCAGTGGCCAACATAAGAAAGTAGTAATAATAGCAATTGCTCCGCCAATAACTAATAAAGTTCATACTTCTAATTTAAGCGTGAAAATTAAAGTGAGTAGTAATGTAAGTGCTGGAACAATAATAACAAAATCTAATACATTAAATTTACCGTGTATTACTCTTTTATTTTTTCTGGGTGCAGAAATTGGTGGAACTATTACACTATCATTTTCTGGCGTTAACATATTTTATCCTTTCTTTGGAATACCTTGCTTTCCACCAGTCCTTCTGAAAGAAGCAAAATCTTTATTTTTAAACATTCCGCCTTGACCTCCTTGTGATGTAAAAGATTTATAATCTTTTCGCATATCACCATACTGTTTAGCACCTTTGTTTAAAAACCCTTCTGCTTGTTGTTTTCCTTGACCTGCTACGGCTTTTGTTCCATGCCCATATTGTTGTCTACCTGTTGAAGAAATATTTTGTCACTGATCACCAAAACTTCTTAATTGTCCAGCTTCGCCTAAAACCATAGTGCAAAGAGTTTGACCCATGTAATAGCTTGCACAAAAAATAATTACTGTAGCCATCATTACTGCTGCATCTGTAGCATTAAAAAAACTTGTTGTAGTGGAAGCAGCGTTGTTCATCAATATTTTCATAAATCCTAAATTTATTAATACATTCGTAATGGTGAATACAAATTCCACAAAAATAATTGATAGTGTTTTATTTATAACAGCTTTCATAATAAGTCTAAATTGTGTACCCTCACCATCGTCTTTAAAAGCCACAATAATAGAACCAAATCATAAAACGATTAGTTCAAAAACTCTACCAACCATATACCATGCATAAGCCATCATAGTGGCCATCATCATATTTGCAATCATCATACCGACTATTACTTTTTCCATATGACCTGTAAAAAATGAATTGTAGCCACTAAAATAAAGATTCCAAATATTGTAATTTGCATTCACCCCGCCTTGTCCTAACACAAAAGCATTAATCATTCCTGCTAGTGTAAAACTAGGCAATGGATTAGCTCTCTGATAAAATGTATCTAATCCTATTCAATTAGTGTTTTGTATCATTCCCCAGCTGCCTGTTGTTCAATAATGATTATCTAAGGGGTGCACACTGGAATCACAACCGTTTATAATTTGGTTAAATGCAGATACATAGTAAAGCGTTTGTTTTGGATTTAACGGATTAGGCATTGAATAATCTGCAAAAACATTATTAATACTATAAATAAAATTAGTGGATGATGGCGACTCTACGCCTCCATTTTGTACATAGCTTATAAAACCCAAAACTTTTGTTTGATCATCTAACGTTCCACCAAAAATCTTACAAAATGCATCGTGCGTTCCGCCACTTGTAAAAGCGTTAGCATATTGTTGAATACCTTGCAAGTCTTTTATCAAATTAATATATGTCGCTTGGCCGCTATAGATATTATCATAAACAGTCTGAAGAGCACTTATATCGCTCAATCTTTGGCCTATAGACATACTTTTAGCTATGTCTATCAAATTATTTAATTGTGTTGCTATATAACCACCATCACATGATTGTTGCACTGAAGTGATGTCTTGAATTATCTTATCACAAGCTTGTTGCAAACCACTCATGCCTGAACTTGCGGCATCTTGTTGGATTTGTTTAATTCATTGCATTAATTGATTTAGAGAATCATTTCAATTCACTTGATAGCCATTTAAATTAAAATTTTGATTTAATGTTGCTTGGATTTTTGTGGCAAATTGCCCCATAACACTGACAAAAGTATTCCGCTCAGCACTGGAAATCATAGCTGCGCTTGTATTACCTGATATTGCACTAAATACCAGCGATGTAATTGTCGTCGTAAAAATAAAAGCAATTGGCACTAGTACAATTGACATCATTCCATAGCTTAATCTTGCTAAACTAACTGATTTTTTAATCCCAGTTCTACTTCAATTGGCAAAAGCATTAGAAAGAATAGTAACAACAAAACTTATCGCACCTATGATTAAGGCCCATAATAGAAATTGACTAAAGCCGTTTTTTCAATCTACACCGATACCGTTCGACGAGCCAAACAATTGTCTAGCAAATTGGCTCATTCCTATAGCATTATAAATTTGATAAGCTACATCGGTTAATACTAACGGTATATAAACACCGATAGCGAATCCTAAAGGTATCATTAAAAAACTACCAACCATCCCAATTAATCCAGCTATTCAACCCATAATAGTCCTATTATCACATAAATATTATATATTACAAGTAAAATTTTCCTATTTTGATTGCAAACTTTTATTGTTGCTTCTAGCAAAAACTTAGTGTTTAAAAATTGGGCAAAAATTATGATACATTCATATGTAGATTAATATACATAACATTATTCACAATGACAAATCTTATCTCTTTCCCAAAACTTTTATTATTAGCAAAATCTAGAAAAACGGATTCATACTACTACAAATTAAAAAAACATGCTCATTGTTTTACAGGAATCCCTGAAAATGATTTTTAT
>JAITJR010000073.1 GCA_031278855.1 Mycoplasmataceae bacterium
AGAATCACTATCGTCTCTATATATGTTTTTTAAATCTAATGTACCACCGCGATCAGTTCTATCAAGATTAGTAGGAACTGTTTTGACACTTGATCCAGGTTGATTTTCATCGGTTTGATTTTTAAATAAAAAGTTTTTTAAAATATGTGTAGTATCGGGAAAGAATGATTTATCTGTACCAGATGATGTTGAGTAATATACAGGCATAGTATTCGTATAATAACTACTTTCTGTTGTCTTTGTTTCATATAAATAGTACATATCAAGAATGGGAGCGATATAAGTTTCATATGGCGTATCATCGGTGCCAGTATTTGATGATTGGTTAATGAGAGCTAAAGTAGTATCGTTTTTAGCACTATAGTCCATGTCAATCGGAATATCAACTAAACCTAAAGCAGAAGAACCTTGACCGTCGACGCCTCGGTTGTCTAAAAACTGGTTGCCTGCATTAAATGCTGCGGCAAAAGCTCTAAATTGATCTTCAGGACCTGTTGCACTTGTAGGAGTTGGACTAACTTCGCCGAAATAAGGAAAAGCATAACTTGGTGTGGAAAGTAAACCTGGAGTTGGGGCAGGATCATCACCCGCTTTATCTTTGTCGGTACTACTTTTTTTAGCGGTCGAACCACCATCATTAATTTCGGCATTATTATAAATGTCTTTTAAATCAGTTTTACCAGCTGGCAAGGAATAATTCCATAATACATATCCTGTTGACAACGGTCTAACGTTTTTGGTGTATTCTTCAAAAGCCATTTGTTGAATTAACGCATATGATTTATCTTGATCTTGACTACTAGAGGTGTAACTTTTATTAGCGGTCGCATAAAAGTTAATCGTTGGCCATCAATCAGGATTTAAAACATCAGCACTACTTGCGCTCGAAATCGTACCACTACCTAATAAATCAGTAATTTTTGATCCAGAGATGTTGTAATCAACTGGATGGTTAAAATCTACTAAATAATTACCGTTATTATCTTCTACATAAAAATTTTTGTTTAAACTCGCATCTCTTTGAGGAATTGCTAAATAATTATTTTTGGTAATCTCGGTAACAAAATAATCACGAATCTTACTATATCATTGGCTTTGTTCTCACTTAGCTTTGGTACCACCAACAGGATTTAAGGTTTCGTTTTGAAAATAATATTTTCAATTGGAAAGGTGGGCATTCTTCGCAGCTTGAATTTTATTATCTCAGTCATCACTGATGTCTTTTTTTCATTGTTTCTTATCATTATCAATCGTAGCGATACCAGTAAGACTATCAAATCAACCCTTTAAAATTTTATTTACCACTGACGTTTTAAAAGCATCTGTGGCGGTTTTATCGGTTAATGCAATATTAATTTCATGTTGCAAATCAAAACTATTATTACCGATACTATCAGCAAACTTGCTATCATCACCTAATGACACCATATTATTAAGAATATCTTTACTAACACCACTACAAGAAGTGATTAATGTAGTTGCTACTGAACCAACAGCAGTTAGTGTTAATAATGAAAATAATATTTTTCTAAGTCTCATGTTATCCTACCTATAAGTGTTTAAATGACTCCATATTATATATAATGATTAATACTATATCGGCAAAATATTTAAGTATGGCAAGTAGCTTTAAAATTAAGAATCTCACGACAACTTTTGACAAAAAGAAGATTTTAACCAGTGCATCTTTTACAGCCCAGCAAGGTGACATCATTGCTATTTTAGGTCCCAATGGTGCTGGCAAGTCCACCTTACTCAAAGCAATTATGCATCATTTCCAAGTACAAATTGAAAGTGGTCAAATTATTTTTAATAAACAAGACATTACCAACTGATCGACTGACAAAATCGCTAAACTTGGGGTGTTTTACGCCACACAAAATCCAACGGAACTAGACGGAGTGCAATTACTAGAATTTTTCAAGGTCATTTCCAATGAAAACAGTCCCGAAAAAATTGGATTTTACCAATTGTATGCCAAGATAACTGATTTACTAAAATCATTAGGGTTACCCAATGAAATTTTAACTAGAAATGTAAATGTAGGTTTTTCTGGCGGACAAAAGAAGAAAAATGAAATATTACAATCAGAACTATTCAACCCTAAGTTAATTTTATTAGATGAAATTGATTCAGGGTTAGACTTTGATGCCATTAAATTAATCGCTCATTTCATTACTAGAAATGCAAAAAAACGTATCACGATCATTGTGACGCACCACCTTGAATTTCTCCAACAAATTAAACCAAATAGAGTAATCGTTTTAATCAATGGTAAAATTGTAAAAATAGGTGATATCACTTTAGCAACTGAAATTGAGAAAAATGGCTACAAACAATATATCAAAGGCGTCAGCAAACATCAAGAGTTTGATATTGTTGATCCGTATCTATCATGTCACAAACAATAAAAAGTACCACCACACAACTTATTGTTACACCTAATGCATCGCAAACCTACCAGGTTGATAACAACAAATTTTTGACGATTTATCTAGTGGACATTTTATCGAAAAATACGATGACTGACTTAGTAATTAGTCTAGCCCAAAATGCCACTTGCACACTAAATATTTATGCATTAAGTAATGGATTTACTAAGACAATTAAAATTCGTATTATTCATGCTTCAGCCACTGCTTCCCATACTACTGCAAAAGCTTTTGCTACTAATCATGGTATAGTAAAGTTGGATTTGGTTAATGTCACTGACAAAAATAGTAAAAAAGTGGTACAAAATCAATTAGTCGATGGCATTTTATTTGATAATAGTGCTCGCATTGAAGTTACCCCAGCAATGTTGATTGACACGAATATTGTTAAAGCTGCACATGCCGTTAGTATTGGTAATATTAATCCCAACCAATTATTTTACCTGATGTCACGAGGATTAAGTAAAACGACCGCTACCATGATGATTTTAAACGGAATGTTTGATGCATTACACAAATTAGATGCTGGTCAAAATCTATATAATAAAGTAACCATAGCTTTAAAACAAATGATTGAGAAAAAATATGAAAATAACCGTAAGTAAAAATATTAAACAAGATTTCCCGTGATTTAAAAAAAATCCTGGCTGAACTTACCTTGATAATTCCGCTACAGCCTTAAAACCTAAATGTGTGATTGATAGTATTGTAAATTATTATGAACAATGGTCGGCTAATCCTCATAATAGTGATTCACAACTAACTTATCATATTTCAGAATTAATTGATGTAACTAGAAGTAAACTAGCGAAGTTAATTAATGCTAATAAAAATGAGATCATTTTTACTAGCGGAGCAACTGAAAGCCTAAACCTTGTAACTAACGGGTTAGCTCCACAATTTAAGAAGGAAGACGAAATCATTATCACATCTGGTGAGCACACTAGTAATTTACTACCTTGGATTGCCCTAGCTAAAGTTAAACACTGTAAGTTAATCTATGCCAATAATCCTGATGAAATACCAACCGAACAAGCGATTATTAAAAAAGTTACTAAAAAAACCAAGGTAATTGCTTTTGCTAATATTTCTAATCTGATTGGTTACGAATTAAATGCAGCTTTAATTAGTCAACAGGCTAAACAAATTAACCCGAAAATACTCATTGTTTGTGATGCCACCCAAATGTTACCCCATAAATTAATTGATGTTAAAAAATGTAATATTGATTTTTTAGTAGCGAGTGCTCATAAAATGTGTGGGGCAACAGGGATTGGCATGCTTTACATGAAAGCGATGTATTTTAATCAATTGCATCCTTTACGCTTGGGTGGGGGCATGAATAATGATGTCAGTTGTCGCGATTTTACTTATGCTAATGGACCAGATAAATTTGAAGGCGGTTCCCCACATAGTGCTGGAATTATCAGTTGGGCTACGGCAATTGATTATTTAAATGCTTTGGGATGAAAAAAAATTCATCAGCACGAGTTAAAATTAAAACAATACATCAACCAAAAATTAAGTTCATTAAAAAACGTTGAATTAATCAATCCACAAACCATTTACCCCATTGTCGCCTTTAATGTCAAAGGGCTTCATTCTCAAGATGTTGCTAATTACTTAGGCCATAAGAAAATCATTGTTCGTAGTGGTTTATCGTGTGCGAAGTTAAGTGATAAAATGATTAAAACAGCTGGAGCAGTGCGGGCATCGTTTTATTTCTACAATGATTTTCATGATGTGGATGTGTTGGTAAAAACATTGCAAAATTTAAAGAAAGAAGATGTAATCAAACATGTCGTTTAATGAATTGGACATCCGTCGTGAAATTATTTTAGATCATTACGAAAATCCAACTGCGAAAGTGAATGATACTTATAAATTTTCTAAGCTTTATACACGAGCTCACCGTGATTCACCATCCTGTATTGATAACTTAACAGCATATGTGAAAATTAGTAAGCAAAAAATTCAAGATGTAAAGTTTAACGGAATTGGTTGTGCTATTGCAACAGCTTCAACCGACATTATGGCAAATCTAATTCGGAATAAACATATTGATGAAGCAAACCTGTTAATTGACAATTATCTAGCGATGATTGATGGTAAAAAATACAACCGTAAACAATTAGGCGACTTATATGTCTTTGAAAATTTAAACAAACAACTCAACCGTATTAAATGTGGTAAAGTTGGTATTGAAGCAATTCAAATGGCACTCAATCAAAATGAAAAATAAAGTAATTACTTCAACAGATTATCAATATGGTTTTAGCGACCAAAATACTAGTGTAATCTCACTAAAAAAAGGTTTATCGATTAGTGTAATTAAACAAATCTCTCGAATTAAAGCTGAACCAAAATGAATGTTAAATATTCGTTTAAAAGCATATCAAGCCTTTTTAAAATTAAAAAACCCCCGATGAGGTCCACAACTAGACTTCATTAACTTTAATGATTATATTTATTATGCTTCGCCCACCAAGACTAACACGAAATGAGAAGATGTCCCAACAAAAATTAAGGAGACTTTTAAAAAATTAAACGTCCAAGAGATGGATGCTAAATTTTTGTCAGGAACTAACAACCAATATGATTCTGAATCCATTTATCACCAAGTGATTAAAGAACTACAAGATAAAAAAGTTATATTTACTAATATTGAGACAGCGATTAAGAAATATCCCAAGTTGGTGAGACAATATTTTGGCAAATTAGTACCTTATAACGACAATAAATATGCGGCCTTAAATACAGCTGTATGATCTGGTGGGTCTTTTATTTATGTCCCTAAGGGTGTTCAACTAACTAAACCATTACAAGCGTATTTTCGCATCAATACTAAATCAGTTGGACAATTTGAGCGCACATTAATTATTGTTGACGAAGGAGCCAAAGTACATTATACCGAAGGTTGCACCGCCCCTATTTATGATCAGAATAATTTGCATGCTGCCGTGGTAGAAGTATTTGTGGCAAAAAATGCGAAGGCTCGTTATTCCACCATTCAGAATTGATCCGATAATGTTTTAAATTTAGTTACCAAACGTTGTGTTTGTGAGACAAACGCCACCATGGAATGAATTGATGGTAATTTGGGTAGTAAACTCAACATGAAATATCCTGCAACTATTTTAAAAGGTGATTATGCTAGTGCGAAATGTATTTCCATCGCCATTGCTCATCAAGGTGTAATTCAAGATGCTGGAGCTAAAATGATTCATGTTGGTAAAAATACTCGTAGTCAAATTATTTCCAAATCAATTGCTCACAATGGCGGAAATGCTTCTTATCGTGGCTTGGTAAACATTACTAAAAGTGCCATTAATAGTTACGCTGAAGTGCAATGTGATACTTTAATTTTAGATTCAAATAGTAGAACCGATACCATTCCCACCGAAATTATTAGTAACCATAGTTCTTTCTTAAAACACGAGGCTAAAGTCAGTGACTTGGATAACGAAAAGCTATTTTATCTCAATTCTCGTTCAATTAATAAAGAAACGGCAAAGCATTTATTAGTGTTAGGTTTTATTGAACCATTTGTCGATGAACTACCGATGGAATATGCAGTTGAATTAAATCGATTATTGAAAATAGATTTACAACAACAAAAATAGGTAAAGTGTTACATTTGGGTTTGAAACTTACAACTATTCGGTGAATAGTTACTATTTTTTAGCTAAATATTTGATTGTTCGGCAGCAATTTACTGCGAAAAAAGGCTGATTTTTCGGCATTTGTGTGTATGTATGGTAATGAGAATGATTTTTTTCAGTAAATAATATTCTTATATCTACTTTGTAAATACTTTGTAAATATCAATCATTTTTCGGATTTATAGAAATTGATAAAACCAGCTAATTCGCCACTTTGAAATCTCATAACACAATCAGCCCATGATTTTTATTTAGCTTTGCTAAATATGGTTGTTCGGATATGGCGGTGAATAGTTAAGATTTATTTTTTTAATCAGAAAAAATTTCTATAATTCTCCCATGCAATTACATAGGGGGGGGGACAGATCTACTAGTGCGATAAGCACTAATTTTAGTCTTTTTCTCTTTTCACAAACAAGCTTTAGCTATTTTGGCTAAAGCTTGTTTTCACTATTGCTAACTTTAGGAGTCAATCATGGAAAACAACACCGAAATCAAATCACAATCATCCCACAATAAAGATCACAAAATCAAAGCTGCCATCGCCACTAGCACAATCGTCGCTGGACTAGGCGGTGGAATTGGAATAGGATATGCGATTTGACATAGTCAAAATAACCAACCAACTACCACACCTACTTTATCCGCCACCATTTCTGCCAACAACCTCCGGCTTACTACCACCAACACCGCCACCCTATCGGTCACTGAAATCAATGCATCTGCTTGAGCTGACCTTACTCTCACTTTTGATAGTGGTTCCTCAAGCTTTACTTATGATTCTTGGACTGACACTGCCAATCCTCTGACTAAAACAACCACCATTTCTCTAAGCTCCGACAATCCTCCTACCGTTGGCTCCCACACCATCACTATTTTGGCTACTGGCTACGAATCCATTACACAAACTTTTACGGTATTACCAGCAACAACCCCTACCCCAACTCCAACCACTGATAAAACATTAAACATCGAAGGGATGCGAGAATTAGCTGTGCCTTATAAGGATACCTATAAATATGAATGCAAAAACGGTACCTTAAGTGTAGATGGAGATCTACCAACAGGCTTTACATTTGAAAACAGCACCTTAACTTTTAGCGGAACCGCCCCAGCCACATTCGGCACTTTTAAACTCAAAGCCACCGCCAACGATGGCTCTGACCGAACTGAAACCATTACTATTACCTACTACGGTGTCTCTTCCATCGGCGAAAATAAATGCCGCTTTCTATACGCTGACGGTCGCGT
>JAITJR010000003.1 GCA_031278855.1 Mycoplasmataceae bacterium
CCGAGCGAAGAATTGGCCACATAAATGGTGAAAAAGCGGTTTTTTGCAGTAAATCGTTGTTAAGCGATCAAATGTTGAGCTAAAAATATTTTGATGGTGGTTTTGGAACATTTAAATAAGGCATATTAGCTTGTGAATAGCAATAAATCAAATTTGAATTAATGATTTTAAATTTAATTAATTTCGCGGTGAATAGTTACGAACATGGGTAAACAACAAAACATTATTTTGGTATAAATTAGAACATTAAATTGAGTATGATCAACACAAGAGAGAGAGAGAGTAATGGCGGCGTAGCTGCCAACGCTTTTATTCTTCTTAAAGCAAGAATTAGCATTCGCTAGTTCTTGCTTTTTTTGTTTCGCTGGTTATTAGAAAAATGGAAAAAGAGAGGGAGAATTATGAAAAGTAAGAATCAAACGGAATCATTAAAATTTCGCAAAGAAGATGGTGAAATTTCTAATGTCCATAACAATATTTTGACTAGTGAACAACACCGTATTTGGAAGCGGCGTAATAAGGTGAAAGCCACTTTAGTAGCTGGGACGGCGGTTGTAGGTGTCAGTGGTGGGATTGGGATCGGGTATGGGATTTCACATCCTGGGGTGCAGATAGCAAAATCATTAGTTATTAGTAATGCTCAAGATATTGTTGGGAATGTCGGCACTAGTATTGCCAACACCAATGCACTTTCATGTGCAACTGATACAGGTGATTCAGTTACAGATGTTGTTTATACAGCTACTGGTTTGGCACATAATAATTTGCAAATTAATTCAAGCAATGGAATCATCTCTGGCACACCAGACAAATCAGGATTTGGCACTTATACCGTCACTGCCACCGCTGATGGTTTGAGAGGGTCTGTTTCAGCATCATATGCGATTAATACTGAGTTGCCGACTAGTCTTGAGATCACTGGAGTCGAGGATATCACTGGGAATAAAAACACTCCGCTGGCTTCGCCGAGGTTGTATTGTGCAACCAATACTGGGGTAGTTGTGAGTGATGCTAAATATGCTATGGCTAGTGACAGTGAATTGCCAGATGGTTTGAAAATTGATGAAGAGACTGGAGTGATTAGTGGGACACCAAACGATACGACGGATGGGGTAATCACGTGCACGATTAATGTGTCGAGCAATAAATACAATGGTTTGGTTGGTAGCACTCAGGTCTCTATCACCATTGGGGCACAGATAGCGAAGGAGTTAGTTATTACGGGTGTTCCAACAGATCCTATTAATGGAACACCTAATTATCCCATTGATCCAATAAATTTGACTTGTGCAACTGATACAGGAATAACTGTTACTGACGCCCAATACAGTGCTTCGAATCTGCCTGCTGGATTAAGGATTGATTCAAATAATGGGCAAGGCACAATTTCTGGGACGCCTACCACACAAATGATTGGTGCATGCACCATTAATGCCACAAGTGCTTCCGTTGGACTATTCAGTACTACTATTATAAAATTCATTATTATGATCCCAAATACATTAGTCATAAGCCCTGCTACATTAGACAGCGATGCAACACTAGCTACTGCTTGTAATCTTGAGATTGATTCATCATCGAGAGAGTTGTCTAAAAAAACGACTTGGAGTAATGAGACAAATACGGCCTTCAATAATTATCTCGATGACTTAGGACAAAACGAGCATCATATAAACACCATTCAATTTGAAGGGATATCTTCTGTAGCTTCTCGTGCCTTCGATGGGTGCACAGCACTAAGGGATCGTGGTAGCATTGAAAATGTTAAGTTTGTTCAAAGCCCTATTGGTGATGATTGCTCCATCGACCATTATGCTTTCTATGGTTGTACAGGGTTAAAAAGAATTGATTTATCTTCCACGAATATAGCTTCTATTGGCACTAATGCCTTCGCTGAATGTACGGGTTTAACCTCCATCAATTTCCCGAATTCGCTTGAATCCATCGGATTGGAGGCCTTCACTGAGTGCACAGCAATAACCATTGTTGATCTCTCTAACACAGCAGTCGATTCCATCGGCGAGGATGCCTTTGAGGGATGTGCAAATTTAATAACTTTAAATCTTTCAAGTGCTATGTTTGCCTCCGAAAACAGCGCTTCTATTGGCGATGATGCCTTCGCTAGATGTACGAAATTAAGTAATATTTTTCTCCCAGCTGGTATAACGACGGCGCTGGGTGATAATTGTAATTCCAATGCCTTCTTTGGCTGTCCAGAGAGCGGCACGATTTATTATTCGGGTGATTCGAGTTTAGCTAAAAAGTTTAAGGAAAAGTTTGATGGTTTAAGTGGATGAGAAGTATTACCATAAGATACAACACAAGCATATTTAACATCGTCAAATTTAATATTTCTTGTTTTCCGAAAATTTGTAACTATTTACCGTCGGTACACACAATCATATTTAGCAAAGCTAAATAAAAATCATGTATCGATTGTGTTATAAGAATTTTAAGACGACGGATTATTTGTTTTTATCAGTTTCTATAAATCCTAAAAATGAGTGATATTCATAAAGTAAATATAAGAATATTATGTCTGCGGCGAGTAGTTACTAAGAAAATAAATATATCTTAGTTAAAGTGCTAAAATTATCTAAACTTTATGAACTCGAAAAAATCTAATAATAAAAATAATTGAAAGAAATTATTTTTAAATCGCTTAAAACAAAATTTTTCCAAAAAAAATAATTTATGAAGATGCTTAGGTTTCGCCATTAGTCTCGTAATTGTATTAGTACCATCTTTAACTTGTAATTTACTAATTAGAAATGGCTTATGAACTGGCTCAGTTGCATACAACAACGGTATCGCTTTTAGCTTTCTCGAAGGTCAGACGACATTAGTGTATGTAATCCAATCAATTATTTGTTTCGCCATTTTCATCGCCATTTTATTTACTGATAAATGATATTATTCTGCTTTATTATCGTTGGCATTTATTGGTGGAATGTTTAATATTATTGATCGAGCCACCACTTTTACATTACATCAACCCGATACTGTAATTGACTATTTACCAACTGGTGGAACTACTTCTAACTTCCCTGATGTATTTATTTTGACTGGAATAATAGGATATGCCGTTCTATATATCACATTATCAATCATCAAGATGGTTCAAGATAAGAAAACAAAAAACGGTACTTCAGTCCATGACAAAAATAAAAGTTAGTGGGCTTAATCAAAAAATACGGTTGGATCTTTATTTAACCCAATTACTCCAACAAAAACGTAATTACATTGATAAGTTATTAGACAATAAAATGGTGTTAGTTAACCATGAATTGCCAATTAAAAAGGGTCAATTAATTGATAATGATTTTTTAATTGAAGTCAATCCACTTGTCCAAAATCATATCAAGATAAAAGCAACGCTCAATGAAGTTAAAATTATTTATGAAGATAATGACATTATCGTCATAAATAAACCAAAGCACACGCTGGTTCATCCCACTAAATTTGATGAACAAAATACATTAGTTAATGCTCTAATAACGAAAATCAATCTGCCAGATTTTGATGACCAATTGCGTCCAGGGGTAGTACACCGTTTAGATCGAGATACAACTGGTTTAGTAGTTTTTGCAAAAAACAAACATAGTTACACCAAACTTGTAGAGCAAATCCAAAACAAGACTCTAGTGCGTAAGTATTTAGCGATCGTACACAATAATTTCCAAGATGATTTTGTGCTAGTTAAAGCTCCGATTGACCGCAGTAAACAAAATATTTTAAAAATGGTAGTCAATGATAGTCCTAAAGCTAAGCCAGCCCAAACCGAAATAACCGTATTGGAAAACTATCGTTATACTGCTTTAATTGAGTGTCGTTTACTCACTGGGCGAACCCATCAAATTCGTGTGCATCTAGCCTATATTCATCATCCTGTATATAACGATAAGCTTTATGGTAGTTATGATGGCTACAAGGATTACGGTCAGTTTTTACACGCCCATTACCTCAGTTTTATCCATCCTACTACAAACCAAGTTGTTGAATTTAAAGTCAAACCTGATCAAACGTTTAACTCATTAATTACGAAACTAAAAGGTGATAAATAATGATTAATCTATTTATTGATGCGACACAATCGTATTGCCATTTAGCCATCTTGAATGATCAAATTATTGTTAAAAAAATGAAAGTTAAAACAAACAATAATCTCACTGAAATGATCGTCGAGCACATTGAAAATTTACTACAATTGGTTAAAATTAATCATCAAGATGTTAAAAAAATATTATTAGTAGTCGGTCCTGGCAGTTTTACTGGAGTACGGATTGGAGTATTAATTGCCAAAGCATGATCATTGGTTTATCAAATTCCTGTTTATACTATTAATGCTTTATTATTACAAACACCAAATGGTAGTGGTTTATCCATTTTAGATGCACGCGGAGATTTAGTATATGTAAGTGCATATCAAAATAATAAATGTCTCATCAAACCACAAGTAATGAAAGTGGCTGAAGCTGAATTATTAATACCACAGTATAAGTATCTATCAGTTTATATTCAGTATAAGTCTGCTGACATTTTTAATAATTTAATTTATCATATTAGTAACTTCAAAAAAGTTACTAATATTCATAAATTACATCCTTTATATATTAAGCAACCTTTATAAAAATGATTAAAAAATTAACGGAGCAACAAATTCCCATCATCATGAATAGCGAACACTTTCCCTATTCTTTTGAGCAAGTTAAAAAAATGATGATTAATTGTAACTATGTTTGCTGAGGTTGATTTGAAAATGAACAACTTACTGCATATATACTGAGTAATATTAGTGATAAAGTAGACATCATATGAATCTATACTTTTAATGAACACCGTCATCACGGTTATGCCACTACTTTAATTCAACAAATCCATTCCGAAATCAAACGGGAGTTAGTCATCGAAGTAAAAGAAAACAATATTCCTGCCATAAATTTTTATAAGCATTTGGGTTTTAAATTAATCAATCTCCGTAAACATTACTATCCCAATAAAATTAATGCTTTAGTAATGCAATTAAAATAACGTAACTATGCTTTAGTTGTTGATAACCAAAATACAGCTATTTAGTGAGATAGCTGTATTTTGGTTATATCTTAGCGAAATTATTTCTTAGGTTCTTCAGGCTCTGGTGTTGGTTCTCCTTGAGCTCCTTTGGTAAATTGTTGTGCCATAGCATCAACGGCATCTAATTTAACTTTTAATTCATCCCATTTTTCATCTTTTAATAATTGTTTCAATTCGTTAATTTCTTTTTCAGCTTTCTCCTTTTGTTCAACTGGTAAATCTTTCGCTTTCTCATTTTTCAAAGACTCTTCAAATTGGTGAATAAGTGATTCAGTACGATAACGAATTTCAGATTGTGATTTAATTTGAGCATCCTTCTCTTTGTTATCTTCGGCTTCTTTTACCATACGATTAATTTCATCTTCTGATAGGTTAGATGAGCCCTTAATAGTGATGGTATTTTCCTTGTTAGTTTTTAAGTCTTTAGCAGTTACATTCATGATCCCATTAGCATCAATATTGAAAGTAATTTCAATTTGTGGTACACCACGTGGAGCAGGTTCAATCCCAGTTAAAGAGAAATTACCTAATGATTTGTTATCTCGAGCCATCGGTCTTTCACCTTGAACAACATGCACATCTACGGCTGGTTGATTATCTGCAGCGGTGGAAAACACTTGCGACTTACTAACCGGGATAGTGGTATTACGCTTAATTAAAGGTGTCGCTACCCCGCCTAATGTTTCAATTGATAATGATAATGGTGTTACATCTAATAAAAGAATGTTATCAACATCTCCTGTCAACACACCACCTTGTACGGCTGCTCCCATTGCTACAACTTCATCAGGATTAATCGTACGGTTTGGTTCTTTTTTAGTCATTTTCTTTACTAATTCATATACCATAGGCATACGAGTAGAACCACCTACTAATAGAACTTGGTTAATGTCATCAAGCGATAACTTAGATTCTTTGATCGCATCTTCCACTGGTTTCTTAGTTCGCTCCAATAAATCAATGGTTAGTTTTTCAAATTGAGCACGAGTTAATTTCTTTTGTACATTTAAAGGCCCACTATCAGTCATTGATAGATAAGGTAATAAAATTTCCGTTTCTAATTGACCAGATAACTCAATTTTAGCTTTTTCGGCAGCTTCTTTGAGTCGTTGCATCGCCATTTTATCTTTTGATAAATCAACGCCATGCTCAGCTTTAATGTCTTTTACCAATCAATCAATAATTTTTTGATCTCAATCATCTCCTCCTAGACGGTTGTCCCCACTGGTCGCTAAAACTTCAAAAGTGCCTCCAGCCATGTCCAATAAAGAGACATCAAAAGTACCGCCACCTAAGTCATAAACTAGAATTTTTTGTTCTTTGTCAAGTTTATCTAACCCATATGCTAAAGCAGCTGCGGTAGGCTCGTTAATGATTCGTTCAACATCTAGTCCAGCGATTTTGCCTGCATTTTTAGTAGCTTGTCTTTGGGCATCATTAAAATAAGCTGGAACTGTAATCACAGCTTTATTAACTTGTCATCCCACTTTATCTTCAGCGTATTTTTTGATGTAAGCCAAAATTTTAGCAGAAATTTCTTCAGGGGTATATTGCTTCCCGCCTAATTCTACTTTCTCACTTGTGCCCATTTTACGTTTAATAGAAGCAATGGAATCCTTATTAGTGATCATTTGTCGTTTGGCTGAATCACCTATAATAAATTCTCCGTTCTTATAAGAAACTACTGAAGGTACAGTTCTTTTACCTTCAGGTGTTTCTAATACTTTTGGTTTATCGCCTTCCATGATTGCTACACATGAATTAGTAGTTCCAAGGTCAATACCCAATATTACATTTTTTGCCATAAATAATCCTCTTTTATTTTTAATATTTCTTAGAAAAGTGGAATCATTATAGCATGGGTGTTAGCACTTGTCAAGTATGAGTGCTAATAAAATTAAATATTAAATTTGAATAGGGATATTACCACATAAAATAATAATATTCATTCCCCTTGAAGGATTATTTCACTCAACATATTTTACAAATACACTAACTTAATTTCGGTAGGTTAGTTACTTATTGAATTGCCTATTTTTGCCTGGAATTATTGATCTTTGAAGTCATCGATTTTATTGGTAACGAGGTTGGTTAATTGCATCCTTAAAAGTAGA
>JAITJR010000027.1 GCA_031278855.1 Mycoplasmataceae bacterium
AAAAAAATAATGAAAAAATTAAAATTAATTGGTGCAGTTAGTACCATAAGTGCTCTCGGGCTTGGCGGATTAGTGATATCAACTACATTAACTAGTTGTAGTCAAACCTATTCAATTGATATGACAAGTATTAAAGCTTTGAACACAGATGGCGAACCGTCGGAAACTGTATATTGAAGTTCTAAATACAACACCCTCATCCAAAGAAATAGTGATTCATCATGCTATCTTCAATTTGATACGAATCAAAAGACTAATCCCCACGTTGATTTTGAGCACCTTATTATTGAAGGAATTTTATATTATGCCCTACACGATGGTACTGCTAATCCAAAAACTATATATGAATGACGATATGATTTGCAGGCTGATTTATTAATGTCAATAGAGGGTGTTGTAGTTTTAATAGGCAAAGAAGAACAAATTTCATACGGAGATGATTCACTTTCTCATAATTTAATATGAGTCCAAAATAATGCGGTGCCAGAAGGAAAATGATCAATATTTGCCGTTCCCAATAGTCGTATTAATTATTCAAATTGGGAGGATTCAAAAATAGGAGATAAAGCCATTAACTTGCTAAATTTTGAATTTTATCGCGAGAATTTCTAGTCAATTCATTATCTTTCCACCATCGCTTTTGCTATTCAGTCACTTTATGAGGTAAAGTCCCAATAGCAGAGAAGAATTACACATCAAAAACAAAATAACCATTACGTATGATAATTTCTGTGTAACTATAACTATTTCACCGTCATGTGCACATACGTGCAACTATATTTAGCAAAACTAAATAAATATCAATAGTATGAAATTTTTAAAGCGATAAATTATTCGTTTTTTAGTTTTTGTAATCCTAAAAATGATTGATATTTACCGAGTAAATATAATGATATTATTTCCTCGGTGAATAGTTAGCTTATTTTTGTTCAGCTACCATTTGTTTTAAAGTAGCACGGCGTTGAGCTGCTTCTTTTGCACTGGCTTCAAATAAAACTTTAGCATGTTCAGGTGCTTTCTTCATTAACGAAACGTAACGATTTTCACCATCTAAGAATTCTTGATATGCTTTACTTGGTTCAGGTGAATCGATAGTCAATGGAGCATTTTCATTACGTGGATCATAACGATAGAGAGTTCAATAGCCAGTGTCAACTGCCTTTTTTTGAATGGCTTGAGCATTTGATAAATTAATACCGTGGTTGATGCAAGGAGCATAAGCGATTATAATGGCAGGCCCGTTGTAAGATTCTGCTTCAATCAATGCTTTAATTAATTGTGTTTGGTTTGCACCCATTGCCACTTGTGCGACATAAACTTGTTTATAACTCATGGCAATTAAGCCTAAATCTTTCTTACGAGTTATTTTTCCATTAGCAGCAAACTTAGCAATTGAACCCGCTGGCGTAGCTTTGGAAGCTTGCCCACCTGTATTAGAATAAACTTCAGTATCTAATACCAAAATATTTACGTTTTCATTTTGAGCAATCACATGATCTAATCCACCATAACCAATATCGTAAGCTCAACCATCACCACCAATAATTCATTGTGATTTTTTTGGTAACTGATCAGCTGTTTTAATGGCAATTTGGATATCATTAGTTTGGTTAGCTTGATGTAATAAATCAACTACTTTTTTTGCTTTTGTTCGTGATTCACTTTGGTCTTTAACCGCCACTAATTCATCAATGGCTTTTTGTAATTCGCCACCTTGTTCTTGAGCAATTTTAGTTAATCGGTCATAAGCTTCATCACGTAGGTAATCAACTGCTAAACGCATCCCGAACCCAAATTCAGCATTATCTTCAAATAAAGAGTTAGCCCAAGATGGTCCATAACCTTCTTTATCAGTTGTATAAGGGTTACTTGGAGCACTACCGCCATAAATAGATGAACAACCAGTAGCATTAGCTACTAACATTGAATCGCCGAACAAACGTGATACCAATGTCACATATGGGGTTTCGCCACAACCTGAACAAGCTCCAGAAAATTCAAAGTAAGGTTTTTTAAATTGGACACCTAATACAGTAGTTTCAGGGAACTTGGTTTGTTTAATTTGTTCAATACTATTAACGAATGCTCAGTTATTTTCTTGCTCCACTACGACTGAACGTAATTCACGCATTTGTAAAGTTTTCACATCTTCTGGTTTAGTGATTTTATTAATTGGGCAAGTTCGTGCACACGATTCACAACCAGTACAATCAAGTGGGGATACCTGCACCACAAATTTAGCACTAGCAGCAGTGGCTGGTTTACTTTTTAAATGCTTTGGTGCTCTAGCGATATCATTATCGGAGATTAGAAAACTACGAATAGCCGCATGGGGACAAACGAGAGCACACTGCCCACATTGGGCACATTTATCTGGGTTTCATACAGGTACATTTAAACCAATGCCCCGTTTTTCATATTGGGTTGTTCCGTTCGGTACAGAACCATCAGCACTAAATTCAGATACTTTCATATCATCACCGTGACGTGAATTAATTTTATTAACTCAGTTTTTAAAATAATTACTCATTTGACGTGTTTGAGTAAATGATTCGGTTTTGGTGCTAATAATTTTATTTACATCGACTTCACGTAAATCGGTGGTAGCAGAATCTATCGCTTTCATGTTAGCCGCTAAAATCTTCTCACCTTTTTTACCATAAGCTTTAGTGGCAAATTTTTTCATTTCTTCTTCTGCTTTAGCATAAGGGATAATATTACTAATCTTAAAGAAACAAGCCTGCATGATGACATTAATACGATTGCCTAATCCCGCCGCTTTTGCCACATCAAAGGCAGGGATAACAAACATTTTAGCTTTTGATTCTGCTAGATGTTTTTTGAATGTTTCAGGTAAATCACGAGCTAGTTGTTCATCAGTTAACGATGTATTTAATAAAACACAACCACCACTCTTTAAACCATCTAATACATCGTATTGACTAATAAAAGCATAGTTATGGACAGCAATAAAATCAGCATGTTTTACTAAATAAGGGGTGTAGAAGGATTGATCGCTAACCCGCAAGTGAGAAGTGGTTAAAGAACCTGATTTTTTCGAATCGTATTCAAAGTAACCTTGGACATATTTAGGCGTTAATTCACCGATAATTTTGATACTAGATTTGTTAGCACTAACTGTACCATCACTACCGAGACCGTAAAATTTCATTTCGTAATATTGCGAATTTAACCCTTTGAATTTAGCGGAAACTGGTAACGATAAATGTGTTACATCGTCAACAATACCAACGGTAAAGTGATTTTTGGGTTGTGCTTGTTGCATATTTTCAAACACACTGTAAACTTCAGTTGGAGTAAACTCTTTACAAGCTAAACCATAACGTCCAGCATAACATTTAATGTCACTACGATTGTTTTCCACTAAAGCAGCCATAACGTCTAAATACAAAGGTTCACCTAATGAACCGTGTTCTTTAGTGCGGTCTAATACCGAAATACGTTGTACTGATTTTGGTAGAGCAGCTAAAAATGCTTTTGCCTGGAAAGGACGATACAAACGTACCTTTAAAACACCTACTTTACTACCGTTTTTATTTAAATAATTGACGGTTTCTTCAACTGTATCGCATCCCGAACCCATTAACACAATGATGTCGGTAGCATTAGCATCACCGACATACTGAAACGGTTTATAAGTACGCCCTGTTTTTGTGGCAAACTCTTCCATTACTGATGCGACAATACCATAAGCAGCATCATAATATTGATTACTAGCTTCAGTCGCTTGGAAAAATATATCCGAATTTTGAGCAGTACCAGTTTGTTTTGGATGAGCTGGATTATGGGCGTTTTGCCTAAATTTTTCGATTTCCTTAAGCGGTAACATACTACGCATTAATTCGTCTTCCAAAATTTCTACTTTGGTAATTTCATGAGAGGTTCTAAAACCATCAAAGAAATGTAGAATTGGTAAATGTGCTTTATAAGTAGCAACGTGTGAAATAAAAGCTAAATACATTACTTCTTGTGAGTTATTGGATGCTAACATGATGAAACCTGTCTGGCGAGTGGCCATGACATCAGAATGATCACCAAAAATGCTTAAAGCATGGCTGGCGATAGTACGTGCCGAAACATGGAATACACTTGGTAATTTTTCGCCAGCTATTTTATACATATTAGGGATCATTAACAATAATCCTTGGCTTGCAGTATAAGTTGTAGTCATTGCTCCAGCTGCTAAGCTACCATGAACCGCCCCAGCCGCACCACCTTCTGATTGTAATTCAGCGAATTTCACAATTCTGCCAAAAATATTTTTCTTATTACTTGCGGCTAATTCATCACCATATTCTGCCATCGGTGAAGAAGGGGTAATGGGATAAATTGCTGCAATTTCACTCATCATGTAACCAACGTAACCTGCCGCCGTATTACCATCCATTGCTGTTATTTTTTTGCTCATATTATTAAGTCCTTAATTTATGTATTTATATTAATATAGTTGACACAATTATACTCATACTTAATAAATTGTTCATAATTGTAAGAAAGTCAATTATGCAAGTAGATGTTTAAAGATTTCTTTAACCAAAAACGACTGCAATACAGACCATGCGTTTCATTGTTGAAGATTTACTCAAGAGATGAATCTTGTGACTAATAAAACAATTATGTTACCATCGTATAGGTCGTACATATTAATGCCTATTTATATTGGCAATTTTATGAATTAACATTGGCTACAGTCCCATCGTCCCAATTAGATATATTAGAACCAATTGCTGTTTTAAATTCAGTAGCTTTAGAACCATAGATTTTATTGACTTCTGCATTAATTACATGAAGCATAAGATTTGCTTTGTCTGTTGGTAATAAATTACTAAAATCGACATCACCAACTGTGACAGATGATAAAGCA
>JAITJR010000037.1 GCA_031278855.1 Mycoplasmataceae bacterium
GCAAAATAGTATTGGTCTAATAAAGTGATATTTTTAGCTCCATTATGATTTTTAATCTGAATTTTGATGTTTTCACTAGCTAAATTAGTTTGTGGGGTTTGATTAGTCATGATAGTCAAGGTATTATCTTTTAAACCTGACGTATAAAGACTTGATGATACAATTTCTGATCACGGATGAAGACCACTAATACAAATACCGCCGATAGTTACACCAAAAATAGTGGCACAGCAAAAGCCGACAATGGTTCATTTAACCCATTTTTTCAATTGGCCATTTTCACAGCGAATGTTAATTTTCTTCATTGTAACGAATTATACAAAACATGTTGACATTTCCTACACAAGTATGCTATTATTATTCTCTTTTCTCGATACACTGATTGAAGTTGTCGAAAAATAATATACATCATTCAAGGAAAACATGCCTACAATATCACAATTAATTCGTAAAGAAAGAAAATCTAAAATTAAAAAATCTAAGTCGCCTGCTTTAGGTAAAAACTATAACTCGTTACAAAACGCTGAGCGTTATGAAGCTAACCCTTTAAAACGTGGTGTTTGTACTCGTGTGGGTACCATGACACCTAAGAAACCTAACTCCGCGTTGCGTAAATATGCCAAAGTAAAATTAACTAATAAACAAGAAGTATTGGCTTACATTCCAGGTGAAGGTCATAACTTACAAGAACATAGTATTGTTCTTATCCGAGGTGGGCGTGTTAAAGACTTACCTGGTGTACGTTATCACATCGTTCGTGGTGTGTTGGACACCCAAGGTGTTGCTAAACGTATGCAACAACGTTCGGCTTATGGTGCAAAGAAACCAAAAGCTACCCCAACAACATAATTTAAGGAGTTATAACAATGCGTAAGAATCAAGCAATTAAAAGAGATATTCTCCCAGATCCTGTATACGGATCAAAATTAGTAGCTAAAGCTATTAATATGATTATGTGAGATGGTAAACGAGGTTTAGCCCAAAACACCTTATATGGTGCTTTCGCAAAAATCGAGCAAAAAACTAAAAAACCTGCCATTGATGTATTTAATAAAGCATTAGAAAACATTATGCCTGCTTTGGAATTAAAAGTGCGTCGTGTGGCTGGTAGTAACTATCAAGTGCCAACTGAAGTCAGTCCTGAACGAAAAGTTACTTTAGGGTTAAGATGATTAATCCTTTATTCTAGAACTCGTGCTGAAAAAACCATGTTAGATCGTCTGGCAGGAGAAATTATTGACGCTTCTAATAATGCTGGTGCATCAGTAAAGAAAAAAGAAGATACCCACAAAATGGCTGAAGCAAACAAAGCATTTGCTCACTTGAGATTTTAATTATGCAAAATACTTTTAAAATAAAGGAGTTAATATAATGGCACGAGAGTTCTCAATGGATAAATACCGTAATTTTGGTATTATTGCTCACATTGATGCAGGTAAAACAACCACTTCCGAACGTGTATTATTCCATACAGGTAAATCACATAAAATTGGTGAGGTGCACGATGGTGCTGCCACCATGGACTGAATGGAACAAGAAAAAGAACGTGGTATTACCATTACTTCCGCTGCTACTTATGCTACTTGAAAAGGATATGAATTAAATTTAATTGATACTCCTGGACATGTGGATTTTACCGTTGAAGTAAATCGTAGTCTAAGAGTATTAGACGGGGCAGTCGTTGTTTTAGATGTACAAAATGGTGTCGAACCACAAACCGAAACTAATTGACGTTTGGCTGATAATTACAACGTGCCTAGAATAGTGTATGCTAATAAAATGGATAAAGTTGGTGCGGATTTTGAAATGTCTGTCCAGTCTTTAAAAGAGCGATTAGGTGCCAATGGTGTTGCAATTCAATATCCAATCGGATCTGAAAATAATTTTACTGGAATTATTGATTTGGTAACTATGAAGGCAATGCTATATGATGGTGAAAAAGAAGAAAACTATAAAACTGTCGATATCCCTACCGAACTAAAATCTAAAGCAGAACAGTATCGAGCAATAATGCTAGAAGAAATTGTTAATTTTGATGATGCTGTCATGGAAAAATTTTTAAACGGACAAACATTAACGATTGAAGAAATTAAAATGTGTATTCGTAAGGGTGTTTTGACTGGACAATTTTTTCCTGTTATTTGCGGTTCTTCCTTTAAAAATAAAGGTGTCAAAGCTATGTTAGATTGCATTATAGATTATTTACCATCACCGATTGATGTTCCTGCTGTAAAAGGTTTCAGTGATAGTGGCAAAGAAATTGATATTAAACCGAATGACGATGAAAAATTTTGTGCCTTGGCTTTCAAAGTAGCCACTGATCCATTTATTGGTCGTCTTACTTTCATGCGTGTTTATTCAGGGGTTTTAAAAGCTGGTTCATATTTAATGAATACAAACAAAGACATTAAAGAAAGAATTTCACGTTTAGTAAAAATGCATGCTAATAATCGTACTGAAATTGATGAAATTCGTGCTGGTGATATTTGTGCTGTAGTTGGTTTAAAATCTACTACTACTGGCGATACTTTAGCTACAGAGGGTTATGAAGTAAAATTAGAAGCAATGAAATTTGCTGAGCCAGTTATTTCGCTAGCAGTGGAACCTAAAACTAAAGCAGATCAAGAAAAAATGGGGGTAGCTTTAGGTAAGTTAGCTGAAGAAGATCCTACATTTAAAACCCATACTGATGAAGAAACTGGACAAACCATTATTTCTGGTATGGGCGAATTACACTTAGACATTATTGTTGATCGTATGCGTCGTGAATTTAATGTCCAAGTTAATGTAGGAGCGCCGCAAGTTTCTTATCGTGAAACATTTACCATTCCAGGGGATGCAGAAGGTAAATATATTAAACAATCTGGTGGACGTGGTCAATATGGTCATTGTTTGGTGCATTTTGAACCTAACCCCGACAAGGGCTATGAATTTATTAATGATATCGTGGGTGGTAAAATTCCACGAGAATATATTAAACCAATTGATCAAGGTTTACAAGAAGCTATGAAAACTGGCCCGTTAGCAGGTTATCCAATGATCGATATTAAAGCTAGTGTATTTGACGGAAGTTACCATGATGTTGACTCTTCGGAAATGGCTTACAAAATTGCCGCTTCACTTTCTTTAAAAGAAGCTGCTAAAAAATGTGGTTTGGTATTGTTAGAACCAATTATGGCGGTAGACGTCACTGTTCCTGATCAATATTTTGGTGACACCATGGGGGATATTTCGAGTCGTCGTGGTAGCATTGAGGGAACAGAACAACGAGCTAATGCCCAAATCATTAAAGCGAAAGTTCCTTTAAAAAATATGTTTGGTTATGCAACAGATTTGCGTTCTTTTACTCAAGGTCGTGGTAACTATGTAATGCAATTTAGTCATTATGCTCAAGCCCCAAGATCTGTCGTAGAAGAAATTGTAACCGCTAAACAAAAAAGCGGTAAATAGTTTGTCTTTTCATCAGATTAAATCGATAAATTTATCATAATATCCATTAATTATGAGTGAACAACTAGATATTCCATTGGTAAATAAAGCTTTAGAAAATACTAAAGTTAAACTAAAAACCATCATCAACAATGATGGTTTTTGAAATGAATTTATTACCACTTTAAAGTTGAGCAATATTGATCAAAACAAAATAGTATTGGATGTTAAAAACTTGTTCGCTAAACAAATCTTAAGCACAGATTTT
>JAITJR010000045.1 GCA_031278855.1 Mycoplasmataceae bacterium
ATTTGGCGGGGGTTATAGGAATTGAACCCATATCAGTGGTTTTGGAGACCATTATTCTACCATTGAACTAAACCCCCCCCAAAAAAAATTATTTTTCGTAAATGAAGATACGTTCAATAGATTTTACCACATTGGTTTGATCATCAAATGATAATAAAACGGCGTTAAATTGATATTTACTATGAGACGGAGATAGACGAAAACGTTCGGCTGTTCCCATGAATACTTGAAGAATAGAATCAGGTTCAGCTCCAATGATTCCTAATGACCCGCCAGTCATACCAACATCAGTAATGTACGCTGTATTTTGGTAGATTTTTTCATCAGCCGATTGAACGTGAGTATGAGTTCCTAAGATGGCGCTAACTTTACCAGCAAAAGTTAAGAAAAAAGCATTTTTTTCGCTTGTAGTTTCAGTGTGGAGATCGACAATGTGAATATCAGCAGAATTTTGCTGTAAAAAATTAGTAAAAAAAGGGAATGGATTAGTTTGGATTTTGTGACAATCAACAGTATTTCCTAATAAATTTGTGAGTCGGATAGTTTTATCCTTAATTTTAAAAGCAATTGAACCTTGACCAAGAGCTGCTTCAGGTAAATCAGGATATAAATTTAGAGGGCGAACAGTATTAGGTTGAGCTAATACATTTTTAATCTCATCTAAATGTCATGTATGGTTTCCAAAAGTAAAATAATTGACACCACTTTGCATTAGTTCTTGGTAATGTTTTAAAGATAAAGACCGACCGTGGGTAACATTTTCGGCATTAGCAATCACACAATCAATTTCTCTAGTTTTAACTAGATTAGGCAATTCGTTTTTGATAGCTCTACGTCCAGCCTTACCAAAAATATCACCAATGAATAAGATTTTCATAATTAGTTAGTTATGATTAAGTCTAACACTTTATCATAATTATTGGTGACAAAGTCATCATTTTTTTGAAAAGAGTAGGCCAAACCGATAGTGTGGATTTTACCATAATAATGTAAGTAATTATTATAGTGGTTGAAACCATAGCCTAATCGGTACTTGGCTGTATTAAAACCAATTAACGGAATAATCATTAAACCTATTTCGTTCCCTTTCACAGTCGGGGCAGAGACTGGCTGTCGCATATTTTTTCAATATTCGTATTCAAAATGTACACTAGTAATTGATTTGAAAATTATTTTATCTTTATGTATACATGGCAAGCACAATTTGTATTGTTTTTCTAACAATGTATGAATTAAGGCTATCGTGTCTACTTCGTTCTCCATTGGTCAATAAAAAGCGATGTACTTTTGTTTGCTTCAAGTCGAAATTTTTTGTAATACTTTTAAATAAATTTGATGGTCATAATGAGTTTTAACACTCGGTTGTAAACCTCACCTTTCTTTTAAAATATTTAAACGGATAATTTTGTTTTTATGCATGTTTTAATTGTAAGTGCCTATTTTAAGTTTCTCACAGAAATTTAGGAACGATTCACCACGTGACCTAGTTGTTAATTCTATCCTTTGATTAATTGATGCTTACTATAATTGAGTATGGTAAAAATTATCTCAAAAGATAACAAATTAATTAAATCTGTTAAAAGACTAACAACCGATAAAAAATATCGAGACTTAACTAATTTATTTGTAGCAGAATCGTTTCGAGTTATCAACACACTTATTAAAAATAAGGTTCAAATTCGTAATTTATTAGTTGCAAGTGAGTCAAAATATTTTCAAGTGGCTAAAGATTATCAAAAAGCAGGTATTGATGTGGTTATTTTGCCTAATAGTATTTTTAATACTTTAACTTCACTTGCAACTTCAGATGGATTAATTGGTGTATTCCACAAACTTAAAAATAACTTCAATTTTGTCAAAGATGGTAAATATGTTATTTTGAATCAAATTCAAAATCCTGGTAATTTAGGATCGATTATTCGTACAGCTGTTGGATTTGATGTGAACGGGTTGATTATTTCGAATGATAGTGTGGATCTATATCATCCAGCTATTATTCGTGCAACCATGGGAAGTTGTTTTAGCATTCCGATTAAATTTATCACTAGCTTGACTGACATAATTCATCAATTTCATCAACAAGGTTTTAAAATCTACGGTACTGCCATATCACCAAGTGCTCAAAAATTAAGCGATACAACTTTTAACAATAGTAATGCCGTGGCAATTATTTTTGGCAATGAAGGTAATGGTTTAAAGGATAGCATTCTCAAAGAATGCGATGAAACTATTTATATCTCTGTAAATGATAAAATTGATTCATTGAATGTTTCGGTAGCTGTAGGAATAATTCTTTATCAATTATGCAAACGATAATAATTAATAAAAATGATGCTGGACAGAGAATTGATAATTTTTTAAAAAAAGCTTACCCTAAAATAACAAGCAGTCTCATCTACCGTTATTTACGTACCAAACGTATTAAACTAAATGATAAAAAAATCGCCCCAAGTTATCATTTACAAACCAATGATAAATTGACCCTATATATTAATGATGAGTTATTATCTAAAAGGCAATCAGCCAGTGATTTTTTACTAGCCCCGCATACATTAAATGTAGTTTATGAAGATGAAAATATTTTGCTTGTTAATAAACCAGCTGGCTTAATTGTTCATGGAGATAAATCCAACAAAGTAGATACACTTATTAATCGAATTCATCATTATTTATTTAAAAATAAATCATGAGACCATACCAAAGAAAATAGCTTTATCCCATCGTTAGTGCACCGAATTGATCGAAATACTAGTGGGTTAGTATTAGCAGCTAAAAATGCAGAAAGCTTACGAATTCTAAATGAAAAAATTAAATTGCATGAAATTGATAAATATTATCTTTGTCATGTACATGGCATCATTGATCCTAAAAGCGGTATTTTACATGATTATTTAACCCGTAATTTAAAAACTAAAATTGTAACTGTCACCAATAAACCAATTAGCAAAGACTCGCAATCAATTATTACCGCATACCAGACTATTTCTCACGACAAGGATACTAGTTTATTAGAAATAAAATTAGTAACTGGTAAAACGCATCAAATTCGTGCTCATATGGCCTTTATTAATCATCCATTGGTTGGTGAGCAAAAATATACATCCAAACAATACTCACAAATTAGTGCTCAACGTTATCAAGATTTAGTGGCCTATAAAATTGTTTTTAATTTTAAAGGAAATAATGGTATTTTAAATTATCTTAACCATAAAGTATTCAAAATATAAATAGGTGATGTGTATCAAAGCAGAACTTAAGAATCTCACTTATTTTGTGTTCTTTGGTAGGTTTTTCGGATTAATTTGACAAGCGTAGTTTGAATTTAATATAATGAACAACCGTGAAAAAAGATCGGATTAGTTGTATTATCAATCAAATTAGAACAAAATCCGTCGTAGTTGATGTTGGTAGCGATCATGCACAATTGGCAATTAAGTTGTTAAAAGCTAACAAAGCTACTCATGTTTATAATGTTGAATTAAACAAGCAACCTTATTTAACCACAATTACTAATCTTCAAAAAAACGGTTTGTTAGCTAAAACTACTAATTTTCTTGCTAATGGGTTACAAATAACTGAAGTTATGAAACCAGTCGATTATTGTGTAATCGCTGGCATGGGTTCAAAAAATATTGTTGACATATTACAATGTCGTAATAAGGAAATAAAAATTAAAACTTTTATTTTTGTTCCTAATAATCTGCCAAATATTCTAAGAAAATATTTGGAACAAAATGGTTATAAAATTTCATACGAAGAAATTGTCAAAGACGGTCAATATTATTATCCTTTAATGGTGGTATCACAAGACCAAGGACTAGTTATCAAAGATAAATATGAAATTTACTTTGGTCCCTACAACTTAAAGCATCCGTCGTTATTATTTCGTCAAATGTACCAACAACGATTCGCTTATATTCAAGCTAACCAGCTTCATTTACGTAACCATTACATTGCCCAAGAATTTAATTTATTGAAAGAACATAAAATATGAAAATAACCGAAATAGATAAACTTATTACTAATAAATATCCTTTAAAACGACAGGAAACTTGAGACGAATCAGGCCTTTGTTACTTAGTTGATCCTTCAACTATAGTCAGTGGGGTGTTTATTTGTTTAGATCTAACCAAAGAAATTATTGATTTGGCCATTAAGAGCGAAATTAATTTTATTATTAGTCACCATCCAATTTTTCTAAAAAATAAGGAAATAAAACCAACTAAATACGAACTGGAAATGTTAAAAATGTTGAAGGATCACAAAATAAGCTTTGCTAGTTATCATACTAATATTGATAATGCTCCAAATGGCATTAATATGTTTATTGCTGAACAGTTAAACTTACATCAAATTAAAAATATTGTTGGTACAGGGATTGTAACGGGCAAAATTAATTTTGCTTATCGTCCTAAAGTATTTGCTTCTACTTTAAAAAATACTTTTAATTTAGAAAGAATTATTTATGCTAGCGAAAAATTAGTGAAAACTATTGCAATTTATGCAGGTACTGGTTTTAATATTTTGCGAGAAAATTTACCAAAATTAAAAGACGTTGATTTATTAGTTACAGGTGATGTAAAATGACATGATTGACAATTTGCCAAATTACACGAAATTGATGTTATGGATGCTGGTCATGATCTCGAAAATACTTTCATTGAATTAATTACTAAATTAATTAGTGAGAATGTTAAATTATTAAAAATTCAAACTGCTCCTAGTAGACAAGAAATTAAAATTGTAATTTAAGCATATAGATTGTTTCATACTTGATGATATTATGGGCATTTACACTAAACAATAACTCTTACTATAGTTTTAATAGATTGTGATTCGAGGTTGTGTAAATCAGTGGCAATTAAATAACGATACCATACACCTGTCCCATCAATCTTAGACAATTATCTTCTCTTTGTGTTCATAAAGTTTAGATTAAAAATACGCAATATGATTAATTTGATCACAAATCGTTAAGACCAAATTGTCATAAGCATTGGAACGGATCACCAGTAAGAGTTGAAACGGCACTAAAATATAACATACCACCAAGTAATGCCATGAAGCATATGGTGAGTAAAATTATTACCAGGATTTGTTTATGATGCTTTTGGGATTTCCTGTTAGTTGACATTCAATGCATCTTAATCATTCACGATTCATTAAATTTTTGAAAAAATCCTTCTCATTTTCAAATTCGTATGATTAAATAAGCGATTCCAGCAACTAAACATGCACTAAATATGTCAACGACATAATGTTGTCTAACAAACAAAGTTGATAATGCTACCAATACAAACGCTACTCCAGATCCAAAAATCATTCCCATGTTGTGTTTGTTTTTATGACTACGGTTACAACATGCCATAAATGGTAACAGTGTGCATAGTGTATGGAAAGACGGAGCCAAATTATCAGGTAAATCATTTTGATATACCATTTTATCCATCAAACCATAAAATGGATCATCGGCATAATTGCTACGGTTTAAATAATCAGTGTGTGACATTTTTGCGGGTAGAATAATTAATCATAAAAATCCGATGAATTCCGCCAAAAAAGTTAATGCGACAAAACGATAAAATACTTTTTTACCCATTACTCCATAAATAACGAACGGAAAGATGAGTCAATATATAAAAGCACCAATATATGGAATAACGAAGAAACCTACAAACGGAATCTCGTGATCAATAGGAATATCCCAAACAAAGAAACCGCTACCATCTTTAAAAGTTACATGGGTAATTAATCGAGCTAGCAAGTATCAAAAACGGTTAAAGCATAATAATAAAGCAGGTAATAGAATTATGATGATGTGGTTTTTAAATCAAGTGAAGAAATTTGGTCTGGACTTGTGAAAAACTTTACTCATAATGCTCGGCATTATACATTATTTAAAATAAGGATTATGTATTTTTATTTCAGCTCATTGTCCGTTGGGACCATGTCCTGGCAATATTCAATCGGTATCGTTGCAATATTTATAAAATAATTTTAGCGATGCCTCCATTTGTTTAGGATCGCCTAGCATTAAATCAGTACGACCAACGGAATCATAAAAAACGGTGTCGCCACTAAATAGATAGTTGTGGTAACGCAAAATGATACCACCAGGTGTATGGCCTTTTAGCAATAGAATTGAAAAAACAAATTTCCCGATTGTCAAAGTAACATCCTGAAAATATTGGATAAAATTAAAATCAATATCAATGGGTAGATTTAATTCTTTTGCAAAATTGTGTCTTTCAACTACAAGTTTTTCATCTTGATGAAGATAAACTTGAACTTGGTATTTTCTAGCTAAATCAAAGGTATTACCAATGTGATCATAGTGCCCATGTGTCAAGATAATTCCAACCAGAATTAAATGGTTAGCTTGGATAAATGATTCGATGGCTTTGGCATTTAAACCTGGGTCAATTAATACACAAGTTTTTTCAATGGTTAACAAATAAGAATTCACTAAAAAGCGACGGTCTACAAAAATCTTTAAGTCATTCCCTATTTTCATATATTTATCATAGTATATAATACGATGATATTAAATCGGAGTTTAAATTATGATGGAAAATAAGGGCGAATCATTAGCCTGTAATGCTTGTAACACAAACGATGCTTTTGATGCGTTTGCTGAAACAGTAAGAACTATTAAAGCCAAGCACGGAACTAAATTAATGGCTTTACAAGAAGCTCAAGTAAAATTCGGTTACCTAGATAAAGATGCCATGAATATTATTGCGGATGTGTTTGATACTACCACTAGCGAAATCTATGCAATTGCGTCTTTTTATGCCCAATTTAAATTTGTGAAACAGGGTAAATATCGGATTGCCCTTTGTTTAGGGACAGCATGCTACGTTAGAGGAGCGGCCAAAATTCAGCAAAAATTGGAAGAAGTATTACAAATGAAAATGGGCGATACTAGTCAAGATGGAAAATTTACTTTGGGTAGCGCGCGTTGTGTGGGTTGTTGTGGTTTAGCTCCAGTAATGTTAATTAATGAAAAAGTATATCCAGCCGTTAAACCTGAACAAGTACCTGAGATTATTAACGAATATAAAGACTAAGGGAAATGATTATGAGCAAAATGACCATTGAGCAATTAAATATAATTAAAGATAAATTTGTACGCAACATTGAGCAACGCCAAATTCATCAAGAAGCTAGTTATCAAGGCAAATTTCAAGTTTTAGTTTGTGCATCCACTGGGTGTATTTCTAACAAGTCACTACTAGTATTAGAACGATTTGTGAAAAAAGTGAAAGAGATTGGTTTACAAGATCAGGTGGACGTCGTCCAAACTGGTTGTCATGGTTTATGTGAAATGGGGCCTGTAGTAATCGTGTATCCGCAAGGTGCTTTCTATGCAAAAGTAACTGTTGCTGATGTTGATAAGATTGTTGAACAACATTTAAAAAATAATCAAATCGTGAAAGAGAAGTTGTTTTGAGAGTCTTTTCAAAATGACCAATTAGTACCGCTAAACCAAACGGGATTTTATAAGAAGCAAATTCGAATTGCTTTGCGAAATTCAGGACTTATTAATCCTGAACGAATTGAAGAATACATTGCTACCGACGGTTACCAGGCATTATGAAAAGTCTTAAACATGAGTCGTGAAGATGTTATTAAGATTGTTAAAGACTCAGGATTAAGAGGACGTGGTGGTGGTGGTTTTCCAACTGGAACAAAGTGAGATTTAGCCTCCAAAGCGGTTGGTAAGAAGAAGTATGTTTGTTGTAATGGTGATGAAGGTGATCCAGGGGCTTTTATGGATCGTTCTATCTTGGAAGCTGATCCGCATTCAATCATTGAAGCGATGTCAATTGCTGCTTATGCGATTGGAGCTGATGAAGGTTATATTTATGTAAGAGCTGAATATCCAGTGGCTGTAAAACGATTAGAAATTGCGATTAAACAAGCTAAGAAGATCGGATTATTAGGACAAAATATTTTTGGTAAGAATTTTAATTTTAAACTTACCATTCGTTTAGGTAGTGGAGCATTTGTTTGTGGGGAAGAAACTGCTTTAATGACTTCAGTTGAGGGTAATCGTGGTGAACCAAGACCAAGACCACCATATCCTGCTAACCAAGGTTTATATAAGTGTCCAACGATTTTAAATAACGTCGAGACTTATGCTAATATTCCGCCTATTATTAACAAAGGAGCAGCATGATTTAGTGCGATTGGTACCGCTAAATCCAAGGGTACCAAAGTATTTGCTTTGGGTGGTAAAATTAAAAACACTGGTTTAATCGAAGTGCCAATGGGAATTACCTTAAAAGAAATTATTTATGAAATTGGTGGTGGTATTTTAGATAACGGCAAATTTAAAGCTGCTCAAACTGGCGGGCCTAGTGGTGGGTGTATTCCAAGTGAATTGATTGATACCCCAATTGATTATGATAATCTAATCGCCATCGGTTCCATGATGGGTTCAGGTGGATTGATCGTAATGGATGCATCATCGTGCATGGTAGATATCTGTAAATTTTACATGGAATTTTGTGCGGATGAGTCGTGCGGTAAATGTGTTCCTTGTCGTATTGGTAACAAACGATTATTAGAAATGCTAACCGATATTACCGAAGGTCGTGGTAAAGCAGGCGATATCGAAAGGCTGGAAACACTTTGTCAACACATCAAAGCAACATCTTTGTGTGGTTTAGGACAAACTGCTCCCAACCCAATTTTATCGACGATGCGTTATTTTCGTAGTGAATATGATGCCCACGTTTTGGAACATCGTTGTCCAGCTGGTGTTTGTAGTAAGTTATTACAATTTCGTATTATTTCCGATATTTGTAAAAAATGTTCGTTATGCGCTCGCGTTTGTCCAGTTAAAGCTATTAGTGGTGAAGTTGGCAAAACCCCATATGTAATTGATCAAAGTAAATGCATAAAATGTGGTGCATGTATTGGTGCATGTAAATTTAAAGCGATCGAAAGAAATTAAGGAGACTTTATGGAGAAGATGATAAATTTAAAAATTGATGGTATCCAGGTTAGTGTCCCTATCGGAGCCACAATTTTAGATGCAGCAAACATTGCCAATGTTCGTATTCCAACGTTATGTTATTTGAAAAAGATTAATGCGATTGGAGCTTGTCGAATATGTTTGGTTGAAGTTAAAAACATGCGTCCACTAGTTGCAGCATGTGTGTATCCAGCTAGCGAAGGGATGGAAGTATTTACACATACCGAAAGAGTTAATCAAGCCCGTAAAATTAATTTAGAATTAATTTTATCAGCTCATGTAAAAAATTGTTTATCATGTGCTAAGTCGATGACTTGTGAATTACAAAAACTTTCACTAGAGTATGGATGTAACGAGAATCATTTTAAAGGGGCGATGCCCAAACGTACCGTTGATAATTCTTCGCCTTGTTTAATTCGTGATTCGCAAAAATGCATCTTGTGTAAGCGATGTAAAGCGGCTTGTTACGAAACCCAAGCTGTTAAAGTAATTGCGGTTAATAATCGTGGATTTGAAAGTTATTTAGGTTGTGCTTATGGTGCCGATATAAATGATACGGCCTGCGTTGGTTGCGGTCAGTGTACTTTAGTTTGTCCAACTGGGGCATTGATGGTTAAAAGTGATATTGATCGAGTTTTACAAGCTTTAAGTAATCCAGAATTGACAACAATAGTAGCTCCAGCTCCATCAGTACGAGTGGGAATTGCTGAAGAATTTGGCGAACCAGTTGGTACCAATGCCGAAGGTCGATTAGTGACAGCTCTACGAATGTTAGGATTCAATAAAGTTTTTGACATTGATTTTGCTGCTGATTTAACCATTATGGAAGAAGCGAATGAATTGGTAGAACGAATTCAAAATAAAGGTGTTTTACCCATGATGACTTCTTGCTCTCCAGGTTGAGTGCATTTTTTAACTGCTTACCATCCTGATATGATCCCCCATTTATCTAGTGCCAAATCACCTCAAGGAATGTTTGGTGCAACCGTAAAAACTTATTGATGTGAAAAAAATAAAGTTGATCCAGCTAAAACATTTGTAGTCACAATTATGCCTTGCACAGCTAAGAAGCACGAAATCTTGCGTAAAAAAGATATGCATAATCATACCCCAGATATTGATGCTGTGTTGACGGTACGTGAATTAGGATTATTGTTAAAACGCCAAGGAATTAATTTTGCTAAATTAACCAAAGGAACATTCGACGATCCGTTGGGTGAATCCACTGGAGCTGGAGTAATCTTTGGAGTAACGGGTGGGGTGATGGAAGCTGCTTTAAGAACAGCAGCTGACACTTTAACTGGTCAATCTTTAACAAGCATTGATTACAAGAAAGTCCGTGGTACGAAAGGCATTAAAGAAGCAACAGTGAACATTAACGGAATGAAAATTAATGTTTGTGCGGCAAGTGGATTAGCTAATGCTCAAAAAGTATTAGCGGATGTGAAAAGTGGTAAAAAACAATATCATTTCATTGAAATTATGGCATGTCCTGGTGGATGTGTTAATGGTGGTGGCATGCCAATCCACGATCCAAATGTAGTTTCGTTTACCGAGCGAGCGAAACTTCGTGCTAAATCTATTTATAAAGAGGATGAACGTAAGACCATTCGTAAATCGCATGAGAACACACAAATTATCCAATTGTATAAAGAGTACTTTGGCAAACCAGGTAGTCACAAAGCACACGAAGTGTTGCATACTACTCACGACAAGCGAAGATTTATCTAATTATTTTTCTTATAAAATTTTCCGATACCATGTTTTTAGAAACAACGGTTTTGTCATCAACCATTATGTCTCCATTGAATGTGATGTAACTATTCACCGTAGGAATAATATTCTTATATTTACTTTGTAAATATCAATCATTTTTAGCATTTATAGGAACTAACAAAAACGAATAATTTGTCCTTTAAAAATCTTATAGCACATCCGATACATGATTTTTATTTAGCTTTGCTAAATATGATCGCATGTATGCACACGTATGCGTCGGTGAATAGTTACAATGTGATAGAATCGACAAAATTTATATTCGAATCAATGTAGTTTAACCAATAGGTATGTTAATGATTCAAATGGTGTCATATGATACGTTGGGAATAGATAAAGTTTTATAACTAATCTCGAGTTTATTCTATAGAACACTAAAATATCCAAAAAATCTCGCACTTTTAATCACTACCGTGCCTAAGCTTCTTCCACCGTCCAATCGCTTAAACCATTAAAAAAATCCTTAAACCACTCAGCGACCGTCTTACTGCCCTCATCATAATAATAAATCTTCCCATTAGTCCCAGACGCATCGAAGGCATTGTAATTATTATCTCCACCTGGTTGAGCCACCGCTCCAGCTGGAATAAAAATTTCCTTTAGATTAGTCATGGCTCGAAAAGTCCCTGATTTGATAGCAGTAGTATTTTCGTTAGCAAACATAGCACTTGAAAACTTTATGGTGCTGGCGCTGCTGCACGCAGCGAAGGCACAATCGCCGATGCTGGTGAGATTGTAGCAGGAGGAGAAATCAATAGTGGCAGCGGAATTACACTGCGCGAAAGCATAAGCACCGATGGTTTCGAGGGAAGACGGAAGGGTGATATTGATCATGTATTCACAATGACTGAAGGCATACTTTCCGACGGTTTTAAGCGAATCCTGAAAGGGAACATCGGTAAACTCACATCACTCAAATGCATAGTTCCCAATGGTGATGGCTGGTGGGGCAGAGGGAAAATCGATGGTGAATTTTAGAGTATCATTTGCGAAGGCACAATCGCCGATGTAAAAACTATTGAGATCACTTGGGATTTCAACAAACCTAATACTCGTAGTGAAGTTTTCTAACATCCTACAACGCTGGAAGACCCCAGTTTCTTCGTCATAATTCCCATCGGCGATAGACCTCACCCCTTCGAATAAAATAGCGGTGGTTTTAAAATTTCCCAAACCACTGAGATAATTTTCGAATTTTGTTTGGACTTCATATTCTTCTCAATTCTGGATTTGGTTCAACACCCCATCCGCATCAATCCGAAGATTGCAAGCATCGCGCAGTGCTGGATCACTAGCTAATTTAATACTGCTAATGACTAGTGTATTCGAAATATTGAACACCATCCCAGCAGTAGCCACTAAATTCTTGCCACCTTCTGTATAATTCGCGGTAATAGTAGCAGTAGTTCCATTTGCGGTTGGTCCAGTCGGAGTCCCGCTAATAATCCCCGTATCTTTATCAATGCTTAAGCCTTTAGGCAGACTGGAAGCACTATAAGAAACACCGCTTTCAACAACTGTACCATTTACCGAGCACGATAATTCATCCGTGGTGAGCTCATATAAAGCATTGCCTGTAATAGGCTCTGTCGGAACATTGATTGTAAAACTTTCCACAATTTGACTATCAATCTTAAAAGCTCTTGAAACCGAACCAGTCAAACCATCAGCAGTCGTAGTAATGGTATAAAGCCCAAATCCTTCATCATTTGGCGCCCCACTAATGATTCCAGTCTCTTTATCAATTTCCAAACCATTTGGCAAACCATCAGCTTCATAGACAACACCTGAAACTTCATCACCTGTATCAGTTTTACATGAAAGCTGATCGGTGGCTGCAATCTGGGTTTGAGCATTCCCTTCAATATTTTTAGCACCACTAATATCTAATGATTTCGGTATTTGATCCCCGATCGTGAGCTTGATGGTAGTATTACCAGCTAAATTCGAATAAGCTTGACTAGACACTTTTATTGGTATTTGATATTCCCCTAAGCTACCATCAGGCGGAGTTCCTGTAATTTCACCTGTTGCAGAATCGATCGCTAATCAGTCTGGCATTGAAGCCAAAGTATCAAAAGAGTATTGACCATCGCTCACGACGATATCAGTGTCGGTGGAACAATACAGCCTCGGCGAACTAAGCGGAGAATTGATATTGCCACTGATACTCGCGGCGGCCCCGATGATTTTAAGCGAACTCGGAAGAGCATTATTATTGTTGGCATTCCTGGTGTATCAAATCGCGTAGCCGATGCCAATGCCACCGCCTAGTCCAGCGACGATTGTGCTAGTGGCGAGAGCAGCTTTGATTTTGCGATCTTTATTGTGGGATTCTTGTGTTTTAGTTTTGTTGTTTTTCATGATTGACTCCTTGGTTAGCAATAGTGAAAACAAGCTTTACCCAAAATGGCTAAAGCTTGTTTGGTGAGAAAGAGCAAAACTAAACTTAGCGCTTATCGCACTAGCAGACTTGCCCCCCCCTATGAAATTGCATGGGAGAATTATAGTTGATTAGAGCTTAATTGCAGTAGCTAATGCTAATTCAATCATATCTCTAAAACTAGTTTGACGTTTTTCGGGAGACATCGATTCTTTGGAAACATATGAATCACTAACGGTTAACAAACAAAGAGCATGCTTGTTAGTCTTAACCGCATTTGCATATAATGCAAAAGCTTCCATTTCTACTGCAATAAGATCGGCCGATAGTTTCATTCTTTTTTGTCAAGGAACGGATGAATAAAAAGCATCTTCGCACAACACTTTGCCTACATGTGGTTTTAATTGTAATGCTTCCGCAGTTTGCAAGCACACTTGTAGCGTTTTCTTAGTGGCATTTAAAATATTAGTAGATGGTACTTTAACACCAATGTCTTTAGCATAAATCGATTCACTATATGCGGTTGCTGCTACAACCACATCACCTAAGTGTAAATCTTTAGTAAAACCACCAGCCGAACCCACACGAATGATGGTATCAACATCATAAAATTTAAAAAGCTCGTAGGAATATATGCCAATTGATGGCATACCCATACCGTGTGCCATCACGGTGATGCGTTTATTCTTATAGAAACCAGTATAAGCGAACATCCCTCTGACGTCGTTAACTAATTGGTATTTTTTCAAATAAGTTTCGGCAATTCAGGTGGCACGTAACGGATCACCAGGCATTAGTACTACTTTTGCAATTTGGTTTAACTTAGCTTTATTATGAGGGGTCATTATTTTTTCTTCTTTCTTTGGTGGATGTGAACTCATTGATTTAGCATTTGTCTTGTATCAATTAATTCTTTATTTAGTTTATCAATTTTAATTAAATCTGCGGGATTATTTTGTTTTTTTAATTTTCAAATTTTTAATACAAGTTTATAAATCATAAATTCATAATTAATTAATTGAATGCGATTAATTAATTCATCAATACGTTGTTCACGATTTTTGGACAGATGTTCTCGAAAATATGATTGATAAATGGGGTCATTTACTTGATCGATAAAAAATTCATAAGCACTACGGTAATGTTTGGCCGTGATGCTATCACCAGTGCCATGTTCTTTCAAAAACTTAGTGAGTGAAAGTTCGTTTAATGCCATTTCTTTATTGAGAATGTATTGAATGCTTTTAAAAATAAATTTATGTTGTTCTAGTGGAAAATCAGCTAAATTAATGTTAATTGCTTCATCGACTTTTTTAAAGCCCTCAGGGTAATGGAGTACAGATAAAATTAAATGGTTAAACCCATTATTTAATTTTGTCTGTACGGCCTGGTATTGATTTTCTAGTTGGACAATATTATCGTTTGCTTCCGCTTGTTCAACTTCTTTTAGTTCTGCTTCACTTGGCTCAATAAATTTCGGATTTAAACCAACTTCATTATTTGGGTTATTTGCATTAAATTGATACCTTTGTTTACCTTTAACGCCACTCGTTTTAGCATAATCATAATCATATTTAGATTTTAAGTCTTCAAAGGCTAGTCCAGATTTATCCGCTAATAATTTCAAATGTTGTTGTCGTAATAATAACGAATTATCGGCAAAGTCAATTAAGTGGGCAATAATCGTATTAGTAGATTTTTGAATTTCGTCAATGGGCTTTTTACTTTGAAATTCGTTATTAATTAAAAAAGAGATGTAATCGACACGTTCATTTAGGATTTCGTCAATGGCATCTTTACCAACCGTATTCATTAATTCATCAGCATCTTTAATATTTTTACTATAAGACCCAACTACATAGGTATTAAAGCCGTTTTCCATTAGTTTTTGTCCGTTAGCAATTGTAGCCATAGCTCCAGCGTCGTCGTTATCAAACGATAAAATTACTGTAGTTAATTTAGTTAACGTATGTAGAGCATTAATGTGTTCATTAGTAAGTGCCACCCCCATAGTGGCGACAACGTTGGCATAACCAGCTCGACTGTAAGCGATCGCATCCATGAATCCTTCCACAATGATAATTTTTTCAATATTTTGATTTTTTACCCTATGAAAGTTAAATAAAACGTTGGCTTTTGAAAATAATGTGGTAGTGGGTGTATTGAGATATTTTGATTCAGCTTTAGTAGTGCTACGCCCACTAAAAGCAACTAAATAACCATTATTATCATAGATCGGTATCGTGATTCTAGCATTGAAAAAATCAAAAACCTTACCTTCTTGATTAATAACGATTAACCCTGCATCTAGTAATTCTTTTTCGTTTCAAATCAATTCCTTGTTTCGCGAGGTGCCAAACATATTTTGATCATTTGATGCCATCCGATAAATTAGATCTTTAGCATGTGGCGCGTAACCAAATTCAAATGTTTTGATAACTTCATCATTTAAACCACGTTGGTGCAAATACGCTAGTTGATCTTGATTTTCAGGGTTATGTAATAAACCTTGGAATCAATCATTAACTTGCACATTTAAATCAATTAATCTTTTGGTAGCTGGATTTAAATATGTATTGTGGGTTTGAAAATTCAAGTGACTTTCATCATAACCAATCATTTTAGCTACTATTTTTACCGCTTCTAAATATGAAACTTTTTGATATTGTTGTATAAAACCAAAAACATTTCCCTTGGCACCACAAACAAAACACTTAAAGATTTTCTTTTGTGGTGAAACCACTAATGAAGGGTTTTTATCAGCATGGAACGGGCAAAGGCCGATGTAATTGTTACCTTTACGAGTTAATTTAATCAAACTAGAAATAACAGCTACAATATCTGCTTTTTCTTGAATTTCCTTAATAATACCAAAGTTAACTTGATTAGGCATGATTAATATTTTTGTTTAAAAATGCCTGAATTTCACTAATGGAGATACGTTCTTGCTTCATCGAGTCACGATAACGTATCGTCACTGTTTGTTTTTCTTTTGATTCAAAATCATAGGTACAACAGTAAGGTGTCCCGATGGCATCTTGACGACGATAACGTTTACCAATGGAACCACTAGCATCAAAAATAGCTTCGATCCCACTAGTTCTTAATTCTTGATAAATGGTAAAAGCCAAATCGTTGAGCTCTTTGGTTAGCGGTAGTACGGCTAACTTGTAAGGAGCTAAAGCATAAGGTAATTTCAATAACTCACGTGTTTCACCGTCTTTTAATGATTCAATTTCATATTTATCAACGATTAAAGCGTAGAACAATCGTTCAACACCAACTGATGGTTCAATGACATAAGGAATAATCTTTTCGTTGGTGACAGAGTTTAGGTAAAAAAGGTTGGCTTTGGAATGAGTCATGTGAGATTTTAAGTCGTAATCAGTTCGGTTGGCAATACCTCATAATTCTTTTCATCCGTGTGGAAAACAATACTCAATGTCAATGGTTCGAGTGGAGTAGTGTGATAATTCATCTTTGTGATGTTCTCGTAATCGGATATTGGCTTGGTTTATTGTCAAGGTATTGCGTAAAAAACTATTAATTTTCGCTAATTGTTCATTGAATATTTGATCAGCATCATTGGGAAAAACAAAATATTCCAATTCCATTTGCTCAAATTCACGTGTGCGAAAGATAAAATTTCCAGGCGTAATTTCATTCCGAAAGGATTTACCTATCTGTCCTACGGCAAACGGGAGTTTTAGTCTTAAACTACGTTGAATGTTAATAAAGTTAACAAAAATGCCTTGGGCGGTTTCGGGTCTTAAATAATTAATGGCAGTGTCGTTTTCCAAAACGCCTTGGTGAACTTTAAACATCAAATTAAATTGATTGATTCCAGTTCAATTATTCTTACCACAAGTTGGACATTTAATTTTATTACTTGAAATAATTTGATCGAATTCTTCAAAGCTAGTTTTTTCGCTAACATGCACATCAGGCAAATGATCTTCTACTAATTTGTCAGCCCGAAAACGATTATGACAATTTTTACATTCAATTAACGGATCACTAAAATTACTAATATGTCCACTTGCATTTCATACAAGTGGATTAGTGATAATTGCTGTATCTAGCCCTACCGCATTGGAGTTTTTAACGATAAATTCATTTCACCATAGTTTCTTTATGTTCTGTTTTAACAAAGCTCCTAGTGGCCCAAAATCTCAGGTATTAGCTAACCCGCCATAAATTTCAGAACTTGCAAATACAAATCCATAATTTTTAAGGAAATTTACAATATTTTCTTGTGTTTTTTTAGGAGTACTCATGGTAGTGATTATATTACGAAGCCAGCAAAGAAAAAGCACGGGATCTTTTTTTAATTCTGGTTGTAATAATTTAAACAAATTAGAAAGCGATATGATTATGATATATAGTGCATATTCAAAAGGATGCAATATATTAACTGTAGAACCATATTTATTAATCTTGAGATAATAACTTACAAAGTTTTTCTAAGTCTTTATCTAATGGTTGTTCAATAATACTCTCAACTCTTTTTGTGTCAAGTTGAGTAGGTTTTTCATTAAATTCTCATAGTCCTTTAATTTCATTCATGATAGTATGATTATACAAGCGTTTAAAACACTTGTATCCTTTCTCCAGTAACTATTCACCGAAGATTAATTAAATTTGAAATCGTTAACTCAGATTTGATTTATCGCCGTCCACAAATTAATACGTCTTTTTGAGCAAGTCTTAAAAAACTATCGGTTTAATTGGCCTTGGTACATGCACTAGAAAAATTTAGATACAACATTCACGATGATTCTTCGGTTCGGTGAGTAGTTACGTAAAAAACATGAGCCTTCAATCAAGAGAGAGAGAGAGAGAGAGAGAGAGAGAGAGAGAGCAGCGAAACTGCTAACACTTTAACTCTTCTTAAAGCAAGAATTAGCATTCGCTAGTTCTTGCTTTTTATTTCTCGGTTCATCAGAAAAGGAAAAGATAGGGAGAATTATGAAAAATAAAAATCAAAC
>JAITJR010000087.1 GCA_031278855.1 Mycoplasmataceae bacterium
CACTTTTCCTAACGATGTAATCGAAAAAATATTGGAAAGATACGGAGCGAATAAATAATTATGGCAAGTAGAACGATACCAGCAACATGGCAAGACTTTGATGGAATGAGAGGCGAAAAATCAACTTTTATTCATGCATTTTCTGAATATATTGATAATTCAGTCTCTTCGTACCAAATAAAACATAATAATTCGGTAGCTGGATTAAAAATTGCGATAGATATTGTCACAAACGAAAATGATGAGCAATTTTTTACTGTAATTGATAATGCTGCTGGTATGGATGAAGAAACTTTATATCAAGCCATTATCCCTACCAATAAAAAAGGAAAAAGCGACACTAAATTAAACCAACACGGAATCGGGATGAAGTTAGCAACATTTTGATTTGGTCGTTCCTTAAAAATTATTACGAAAAACGAAAAAAATAAACAGTTTCAATTGTTGATAGATATAAATGATGAAAATTTATATCATAACGCAGAAGTAGATATTATTAAAAATAACGAAGATGTTTTTAATATTGATGGAATTGAGTACGAAACTGGTACTTATATAAAAGTATGAAATATTAGAACAAAACCTTCTCGCATGCTTCAAAACAGCGAGATGGAAGGAATAACGAAAGGCTTAGGATGAAGATATGCCAACCTTCTAAAAGACATGATCGTGCTAATTAGCTTCACATCATCAAGTGGTAAGAAATATCAATATAAAGTTGATCCGTTCCATGTTAAGCCTTATGTTTTATCAGATGCAAAAGAAGGGTTAGCTAAGAGATCAAATATCAGTTTTGATGGTTCAGAATATGAAAAAGTTGTTGGTTCGCAAATACAGAAAATTTATTCAAAGAATAAAGACGATATTGATGCAATAACTGGAGGGGTTAATTTTTATGATCAATGGAATAATAACAAGCCTTTACAATTCGACTATGAAACTAGAATAGAAAATTCGAATGTGAAAGTTACATGAGGTATTATTGCATTAAATCAAACTAGATTAAATGATCCGTATGGTTATAGTGAGCTTACTGGATTTACACTTTTAAACAACGGTAGAGCTATCATGCATGGCCCAAATATCATAAATTATGAAAAACAGCGAAACATCATTCCCATTGAAACTTTTCCTTTTCTCAAAAAGGAAGCAACCAGTAAGGAACACATTTATAGACGTCTATATGGAGTAATTGATTTGACTGGTGTAGAAGAAGCTGATAGGAATAAAAGTGTTTTTAACTGGGGTGTTTCAGGGAAAGATGATATTTCACGAATAGCACAAGAAATTTTTAAGGCAATGAAAGATATTCTTAATGTGATGATGAATGCAGAAAATAACCCAACGATAATCAAAAAAGAATCAATAAATAAACCTTCGACAATAAGAAAAGTTAATGATTGCATTCATGAATTACCCGCATTAGACCAATTTAAAACATCCGAGCGAGGCGGAGAATGTCCGATGAATTTTGGTAATAAAATAATTATTTTTAAGATTAAACACATAACAACCGATGCTAAAAGAGCGTTACAAATTAAAACGATAAATAATAATGAAATAGTTGAAATTTATTTAAACGATCAACATTACTTTTGGAAAGATTTTTGGAATAAAAATGATGCACTATCTGCTGGATTAAAAGGTAAATTTATTTACCCGTTGGCCGTTGCTTATGCTATTTGTCAAATTCAATTTGATAATAAAAGCATGCCATTGTATTCTGACATGCTTCCACAAGAAATAAAAGAAATGTCTTTTGACGATTTTTTTAATGCTGTTCTCGAGAAATTTGAATATAAAAATAATGCCAATACATAAATTAGATAATTTAGCGAAAACAAACAAGCAACGTATATTGCTCATCTGTCAAGTTCAATCAGGAAAAACAAAAAAAATAATTGAATTAATTTCTTCGTATTCCTCTTCTCGCGACATTGCGATTGTATTTGGCGGTACTACAAATGTTCTTACTGAACAAACGTTCAAGCGCTTTAAATCAGATTTATTGTCTGACACAAAAGAAATTAGAATTTTTTCATTAGATAAAGTTAATAATATTTGACTTTATACATCTAATAAAAATTCTTTTTTTCCTGTCCTTGTTGTTATAAAGGGCAAGATGTCTCTTCAATTAATTGAAAATTTACTAGAAACAGATGATTTATGGAATAAAAGGATATTACTAATAGATGATGAATCAGATTATGCTTCGGTTAATAATTCTAGACATGAAGACAAACGCAGTGCTATTTCAGAAATAATCGAAAAAATTTATGAAAAATCCAAGATTTGTATTTTTTTTCAAGTCACTGCAACACCTTTTGCAAACATACTATCAAGTGCAAAATATGATGATATACAAATGCTTATGCCTAACGATGAATACACAGGTAGTAAATTTTTCTTAAATAAAAAGAATTTTTATAAGTTAATAGATGCTGATAAATCTAAAAGAGAAACATGGAAAGAATCTATAGATCTTTCCTTGGCTACCTGATTAGTATCAACAGCAAACTACATATTGAATACAAATTCTGAAATTAAAAGCGAATTTTTAATAAACATTGATTTAAAAACTCCTTCCCACGATGAAATTAGAAAGCTCATTTATAAACGAGTCTCACTATATAAACGTTATCCTGATAAAATAAATAATTTTATTGAAAAAGCATTAAATGATTTAACTATTAACGAAAGTATTAAAGCTAATATTTTTAATAAAATTCCTACGATAGTGCAAACCATCAGCAAAGATAATTCAATCGTTGTTTTAAATTCAACAGACGATAGTTCAATATATCAGTCGGGGATGTTTAGATTTGCAATTATTATTGGCGGTAATGTGATTTCAAGAGGAATTACTTTTAAATACCTTGTCACTCAATTAATGTTAAATTCTCCAAACGAAGATAGAGTTATAGATACATTATTACAAAGAGCTAGATGATTTGGTTATAGACATGAACATGACGAAATACAAAAATATATGAATGTATTCTTAAATCAAAACATATTAGATGTATATAAAGCTGTCGATTCAACTATCGATTTTTTAGAAAAAAATTATAAGGATAAGGACTTAAAAAATAAATTCTCTAATTTCATAGAAACAGAACTATCAACTTCATGACCAGGAATTAAAATAACAAATAAACCATTAAAAAAATAAATATGCATGTATACCCAAAATTTTTAAGAATTTTGAATATTTCAAGTCATAGGAATACATTTGCAATAATAAAAAGTTTTGTAATAAAAGTACATGTGAAAATTATAGAACATAATAAACAGAACTCCCCCCCCAACATCAGTTAGGGGCTATTTATTTCTTAGGTTTTTCATCCGTCATTCCAGAAAAGGAAACCTAGTGAACCTACTAAAATAAGTATACAAAAATTATCTAATTTGGCAAGCAAAGCGATTATTTCACATTGTCATTGATAATTCTTGCTGTTAAGTTGCTTTTTTTTCGTTTCATTCTTGATCAAATTTACGTAAATTATTTAATATGACTACTTCTTGTTGCCAGTGGAAATAAAGAACCATTAGATAAAGTTAAAATTTTTTTATTTTCTAAATAGAATCATTCAATCAACAGTATCGGAAACATTTAATTTACCCGAGCCAATTCATCCAAAATTAATTGGGAACTTCAGACTTTACTTCACATAGATAACAACACTTAGCCCAAATTCTTGGCATCACTATCCAAGTGTTTTATATTCCACACCGTTGAAGCTAAGGTCGGCAACGAGTTTTTATTTTATTCATTGCCACTTTCAACCGTGTGGTCTTCTTCGTAATAATAAGAGTAATCGATGCCTTTCATAAACATTTCACGGTCGTTTATTTTATCAGTTAAAGCAGATTTTAATAAACGCTTTATGTCACTGTCATCGGTGTGACTTTTCATCATTGCGTTTAGATAATCGTTTTTGTCAATTTTGCTCCAATCAACGCATTTTTTCAAACTTCGCTTAAAAATTAAATCAAGCCAAATGCGGGTGCTTCGTCCGTTACCTTCCATAAATGGGTGGACAACATTCATTTCAACATATTTTTCACAAATTTCGTCAAAGGTTGTTTCAGGCATTGTTTCAATATTTTTAAGAACTATAGGCAAATGTTGGGCAACGCAAAATGTAAACCTGCCTTTGCTTATGGTTAAAGTACGAATGTTGCCCGCAAAATCATAAAGTCCACCAAAGATATAGGCATGAATTTGTTGCAAACTTTTTATACTTCCCGTGTCTTGCGTGTCAAGTAGCCCGCTTTCCCAAAGGGCATAGGCTTTCTTTTTGCTTTGCCCGTCAATGGTATTTTCGCCGCAAGTAAGCCATTCCAAAAACTTCGGTACATTTTTGTTTGGGAATGCGGTTGCGAGTTTAACAAGGTTATCGCTATCTATTGCGTCCATTAAACGGCGTTTACCATCTGTTGCTAAAAATTTGAAAGCGTGAGCACCACTCACGGTTTGATTTTTCTCGGCAATCAATTTTCGTTTAAGCCAACGCCAATATGCATTTGGGGCTTTGCTCTCGGTTAAAACTGCACAAATATCAACAATATTAAAAAACCATTTATTGCCTTCTTCGTCCCAAACGGCACGAACTTCTTTGTCGTTAAAAAAACGAATTGATATTTTACTCATTTTCAATCTCCTAAATTATTTTATCTAACTCGGTGCGTAATACGGATTGTTTTTTAACAATTTCAGCATTTAAGAGCGGTTATATCCGTCTCGGTTTTGTCAATTTTCTTTTCAACATATTAACCGTTAAATTAAAGTCGACAATTTTTAATTTCACCAAATGACACAAGGCGGATTTGAAACAATAGCATCAAAGAGTTCTTCATTAGTGTGCAGTGAATTAAGCAAACTGTCGCCGTGACGAACTTATGTAATTATTCATCTGAGTGTCTGGCTTTAATGAGTGCACCTTAAGCACAAAGGTCAGCATAAAGTTCTCCAAGAGATTGTTACTACAAAAACCAAGCAAACATTATTTAGCACAGTGATATTTTTTTAT